>JBHELW010000226.1:0-7996 GCA_046262915.1 Mycobacteriales bacterium
CCGCGCTCAGCGCGGAGGGGCTCGCCGCCGACGTCACCATGCTGATCGGCAACGGCTTCGTGCCCGGGCACGCCGCGCTCGCGCTCGACCTCGTGCGGACCAACGCGGGCGTGCGCACTCTCTTCGAGAGCCGGCTCGAGCCCGCGACCGTGGGCCAGTGAATGACCCAGTGAATGACCCAGTGACGACACTGGTCTTCTACGGCGGTCGCGTGCGCACCGCAGGCATGCCCGGCGCGACCGCGATCGGCGTCCGTGACGGGGTCATCGCCTGGCTCGGCGACGACGCAGGCGCGGATTCAATGGGCGCGCGCGACACCATCGACCTGCGCGGCGCGACTGTTCTCCCCGCGTTCGTCGACGCGCACGCGCACGTCACGCAAACCGGGCTGATGCTGACCGGGCTCGACCTGCACGACATTCCCTCGCGCGACGCGCTGCTCGACACGGTCGCGGACTACGCACGGCGCCGTCCGGGCGAGGTGGTCATCGGGACCGGCTGGGACGAGACCCGGTGGGCCGACCCACGGCTGCCGATGCCCGCCGAGCTCGACCGCGCGCTGGGCGCTGGCCTGGGCTACCTCGCGCGCGTCGACGTGCACTCCGCGCTCGCTTCGCCGGCGCTGATCGCGAAGGCGGGCGTCGACCCCGAGTCGCCCGACGTCGACGGCGTCCGTGTGCGCCTCGACGCGCATCACGCCGTGCGCAAGGTCGCCTTCGACAGCGTGCCGACGTCGCAGCTGCGCACCGCGCAGCAGCACGCTCGCCGCCACGCGGCGAGTCTCGGCATCGCCAGCCTGCATGAGATGAGCGGGCCGAAGGCGGCGGGAGAGCGAGATCTCGCGTCGTTGCTGTCGCTGTGCGCGGAGGAACCGGGCGCGGAGGTCGTTGCCTACTGGGGGGAGCTCGGCGACGTCGATACTCCGCGGCGCTACGGGCTCGTCGGCGCGGGCGGCGACCTGTTCTGCGACGGCTCCGTCGGCTCGCACACCGCGGCGATGTCCGCGCCCTACGCCGACGCACCGACCGACCGCGGCGTGCTGCGCTACCAGCGCGACGAGATCGCCGACCACATCGTGCGCGCCGCGCGCGCCGGACTGCAGTCGGGCTTCCACGTCATCGGCGACGTGGCGATCGACACTGTGCTCTCGGCGTACGAGGACGCGGCGCGCGAGGTCGGTGTCGACGTCATCCGGTCGCAACGCCACCGGCTGGAGCACGTCGAGCTGCTCTCGCCGGACTCGCTACGACGGATGGCGGAGCTCGGACTCACGGCTAGCGTGCAGCCCGCATTTGACGCGTTCTGGGGCGGCCGCGAGGGCATGTACGCGCAGCGACTCGGCACCGAGCGCGCGCTGGCGATGAACCCGTTCGCCGCGATGCACGCGGCCGGGATCCCACTCGCGCTCGGGTCCGACGCCCCGATCACCCCGCTCGACCCGTGGGGCGGCGTGTGGGCCGCCGTCGCGCATCACAACTCCGAGCACTCGCTGTCGAGCCACGCGGCGTTCGACGCCTCGACCGTGGGCGGCCGACGTGCCGTTGCTGACGACCGCGCTGGCCCGCTCGAGGTCGGGGCCACGGCCACCTTCGCGGTCTGGGACACCGCGTCGACCGACTGGACCCGCCACTGGCTGCCGGCGCCCGGGGCGGTCCCGACGTGCCTCGCGTTGGTGGTCCAGGGCCAGTCGGTCTACACGGCCGAGGGCGCGGTGGCGTCGTGACAACCAAACTCGCGCTCGACCCGACAGTCGTGCGCACAGCTCGCCGACTCGCGAAGAAGGTGGCCGCTCCGGTCGAGAAGATGGCGCGCACCCATACGACCATGAGCGTGGAGCGCGCCGTGCTGCGGCTCGCCGGCGTCGCCGGCGCGGACGCCGAGCAGATGCCATGGGTCAACCGACTCGTCGACGCGGTGCGGGACCAGGTCGGGCTGGAGCGCGGCGTCACGCTCCCCGTGTGGGACGCGCTCGTGACCGGCGACCACGCCGACGTCACGTCGCTGGCGCAGAAGGCGGCCGCTGGCGGCATCACATTCCGCTGGCCCACCGGCCGCGACGCGGACCGCGCGCGGGGCGCCGCGACCAAGGCGGTCGCCGCGGGCATCCGCCGTATCGATCGCCGGCGCGCCGAACGCGACCGGCTGGTCCGAAAGCTCGGCGACCCGCCGAAGCCCTGGATCTACCTCATCGTCGCGACTGGAGACATCTACGAGGACATCCCGCAGGCGCAGGCCGCGGCGCGGGCCGGTGCCGACATCGTCGCGGTCATCCGCTCGACCGGCCAGTCGCTGCTCGACTACGTCCCCGAAGGCGCGACCCGAGAGGGCTACGCCGGCACCTACGCGACGCAGGAGAACTTCCGGCTGATGCGCGCGGCCCTCGATGAGGTGGGCGCCGAGCTCGGCCGCTACATCCGGCTGACGAACTACGCGAGCGGTCTGTGCATGCCCGAGATCGCGACGCTCGCCGGGCTGGAGCGGCTCGACATGATGCTCAACGACTGCATGTACGGGATCATCTTCCGCGACATCAACCCGCGCCGGACCTTCATCGACCAGCGGTTCTCGCGGATGGTGCACGCGCGCGCGGGCATCGTCATCAACACCGGCGAGGACAACTACCTCACGACGGCAGACGCTGTCGACGCCGCGCACACGGTCATCGTCAGCCAGCTGCTCAACGAACGGTTCGCGCTGGAGGCCGGGCTGCAACCGTGGCAGCTGGGCCTGGGCCACGCGTTCGAGATCAACCCGGAGATCCCCGACTCGTTCCGCCTCGAGCTGGCGCACGCGCTGCTCGTCCGCGAGCTCTTCCCGGATGCGCCACTGAAGTACATGCCGCCGACCAAGCACATGACCGGAAACATCTTCACGGGCTACTTGCTCGACGCGTTCTTCAACCTGGCCGCGATGATGACCGGGCAGGGGATCATCCTCGTCGGCATGATGACCGAGGGCATCCACACGCCGTTCCTGTCCGACCGCGACCTCGCGCTCGAGAACGTCGCTTACGTGCGCACCGCCGCCGGTGGCCTCGCCGGGGACTTCCGGCCCGCACCCGACGGGTTCGTCGTGCAGCGCGCGCATCAGGTGCTGGCGGAGTCGGTGGAGCTGCTCGAGCGGATGTGTGACGACGGCTTGCTCAACGCGATCGCCGACGGCACGTTCGGCATCACGAAGCGGCCCGCCGACGGCGGCAAGGGCCTGGACGGCGTGGCGGCGCACGCGAAGGATTACTTCAACCCTGCCGTCGAGCTGTTGGCGGCGACCGAGTGAGCGCCGTTGTCAGGCCATACGGCGACACGACGGGCGACGGCATGGTGCAGGTGTCGTTCACGCTGCCGATGCCAAATGACGCGCGCGCCGAAGGCGCCGCACTCCAGCTCGCCAGCAGGATGGGCCTCGACCCGGCGATGGTCGTGCACGCCAAGGCGATCGGGCCGGCGTTCACCTACTTCGTCGTCTACGGCCGCACCTCGGCGATCGTCGACCTGGACGACGTCGAGGTCCGCGAGCGCGAGTACCCGTTGCTGACGGCGAAGGAGGTCAACCTCGCGATCCGCAGCGCGCTGCGTCGCAAGCTCGTCGTCGTCGGCGCGACGATCGGCACGGACGCGCACACGGTCGGGCTTGACGCGATCCTCAACGTCAAGGGGTTCGCGGGGGAGAAGGGCCTCGAGTACTACCGGGAGCTGCGTGTCGTCAACATGGGCGCGCAGGTCACCGCGGAGGAGCTCGCCGAGCGTGCGCGCCGTGAGCGCGCAGACGCCGTACTGACAAGCCAGGTCGTCACCCAGCGCGACGCACACCTCCACCACACGACAGAGGTCGTCGCGGCGCTCGCGTCGAGCTACGCCGGCACGAAGCGACCGCTCGTCGTCGTCGGCGGCCCGCGATTCGACCCCACGATGAGCGACCGGCTCGGCGTAGACCGCGTGTTCGGCCGGGGGACGACACCCCGCGAGGTCGCGTCCTTCCTCGTCCACGCCCTGGTCGGCGCGGCATGACGGACGACCCGCGCATCGGGCAAACCGTGACGCAGCGCCGGTACGTCCCCTACTCGCACGCGCATTACGGCGGCAACCTCCTCGACGGTGCCTACGTCCTCGGCCTGTTCGGCGACGTCGCGACGGAGCTGTGCATCCGGACGGACGGCGACGAGGGCCTTTTCGCGGGCTATGCCGCGGTCGCGTTCCGGGCCCCCGTCCTCGCCGGTGACGTCCTCGAGGCGCGCGCGACGGTCGTCGAGGTGGGCCGCCGGTCCCGGACCCTCGCGTTCGAGGCGCATGTCGTCTGTCGCGCGGATCCCGACCATGGACCCTCGGCGGCCCGCGTGCTGGATCCGCCGCTGCTCGTCGTCGCGGCCACCGGAACGGTCGTGGTGCCGGGGGCAGCCGCTGGCGACACGCCGTAAGTCGGGAAAATTTCGGTTGGATCGCAAGATCGATGATCAACGAACTGACCTGCGCCGTTGGCATGAAAGCGCAGGTCGGCGGCGTATTGACAACGGGGCGCGCGACAGGCGAAGTTTCCCCGTCACTCGCGCGACACCGACCGGAACGGGACCCGCAGCAACCCAATGAAGCGACTCGTGGCCACCCCTGTTGCGGGCGCCCGGCCACGTGAGAGCAGGGGGGCCGGCTTGGTCATGCGGGGCTCGGAGAGCCACCGGCCGGCGCGCGGCGACGACGGATGGGGGAACCCGGGCACCCAGTAGACAACGGTGCCCGCGCACTCACTGCCAGTGAGTCCGGCCCGGTCCGAAGGGCGCCCGGGTTCTCCTCCGACCGCCGCGCGGGGTCGCGTCGCGGCCGCCGGCGGGCACAAACGCGCGTCCGGGGGCGTTACAGGACGTGCACGTGGCCGCTTGGACGGGTACCGTCCCGCGACCTCGCCCCGAGAAGGAGTTCAGCGCGCGTGGCCCAGCACGACGAAGACGAGACGACTGTCGAGTCCAGCCTCGAAGAGTTGCTGCAGAAGAAGGCAGCCGAGCGGCCGGTCGATGACGAGGAAGAGGACGTCCTCGAGCTTGACCAGGGGCGCGAGGAGCAGCCGCTCGACAACCTCGTCGTCAAGGCGCTGCCGCAGCAGGCGAACGAGTTCACATGTCGCAGCTGCTTCCTCGTCAAGCACCAGAGCCAGCTCGCCAACGCCAAGCGGATGATCTGTCGCGACTGCGCCTGAGAGTGCGTGCCGCTCGCGTTCCTGCTAAACCCCTCGCGCAACGCTGGGCTGCGCCGCTGGCGATCGTCGCGGGCGCGGCGCTCTACCTTGCCTTCCCGCCCGTCGGCTGGTGGCCGCTCGCGCCGGTCGGGGTCGCCGCGTTCACCGCGGCCCTGCACGCCCGGTCGGCGCGCGGCGGCTTCCTGCTCGGCCTGCTCACGGGCGCCGTGTTCTTCGTCCCGCTGCTCGACTGGTCGCAGTTCGCCGGCACGAACGCCTGGCTGCTGCTCGCTGTCGGGATGGCGATCTACGTCGGGCTGCTCGGCGCGCTGACCACACTCGTGTTCCGTCTCCCGGGATGGCCACTGTGGGCGGGCGCGTTGTGGGTCGGCGTCGAGGCCATCCGTGGGCGCGTGCCGTTCGGCGGCTTCACCTGGGGACGTTTGGCGTTCAGCCAGCCGCAGACGGCGTTCACGGGCTGGGCATCGCTGGGTGGGGCACCGCTTGTCTCGTTCGCGGTCGCACTGTCCGGGGCGGCGCTCGCCGCACTCTGGCTTGAGCTGCGGTCGGCAGACCGGCCCGTGCTGTTGGCCGTCGCTGTTGTCGGCGTCGTCGCTCCAATTGTGGCGACTCCGGCGCGCACCGCGCCGCGCCCCGTCGACACGATCAGGGTCGCCGCGGTCCAAGGCAACGTGCCGCGGCTCGGCCTCGATGCGTTCAGCCAGGCCCGGCAGGTGCTCGTGAACCATGCCGACGCCACCGCGGCGCTCGTCCCGACAGACGACGGCCAGCGGCCCGACCTCATCATCTGGCCCGAGAACTCCAGTGACTTCGACCCGTTCAACGACGCGCCCGCGCGGTCGATCATCACCGACGCCGTCCGCCGGGCCGGCATCCCGATCCTCGTCGGGGCGATCCTCGACGGCCCGGGCGTGAAGATCCGCAACGCCGGCATCCTGTGGCGTCCCGACAGCGGGCCGGGCGAGATCTACGTCAAGCGCCACCCGGTGCCGTTCGGGGAGTACATCCCGCTGCGCCGCTTCCTGACGCCGTACTTCGGGCGGCTGGCCCTCGTGCCGCACGACCAGGCGCGCGGCAACACCGTCGGCATCTTCCCGCTGCCGACCCGAAACGGCTCGTTCGGCGACGTCATCTGTTTCGAGGTCGCCTACGACGATCTGATGCGCGACGTGGTCCGCGCGGGCGCGCGGTTCATCGTCGTGCAGACGAACAACGCGTCGTTCGAGCGCTTGGCGGAAACGCACCAGCAACTGGCCATCGCGCGACTGCGCGCGGTTGAGCACCGCCGAGCGGTAGTCGTGTCTGCGACGAGCGGGGTCACCGCGGTCATCAGCGCGGACGGCACCGTGCTAGACAGCACCTCCGTGTTCACGCGGGATGTGGTGCTCGCTGACCTCGCCCTGCCCGCGCCGGGTGTCCGGACCGTGGCCGACCGGGTCGGCGCGGGGCCGGAGTGGACGCTCGTCGCGCTGGCCACCGCGGCAGTGATCGCTGGTGTCGCCATCGGGCGCCGCGAGCGCCGCCCGGTCGAGGCCATCGACACTGAGCCCGACGCCGTGCTGGCGTGACCGTGTCCGCCGAGCGGGTGCTCGTCTGCATTCCGACCTACAACGAGCGAGAAAATCTCGAGGCGATCGTTGCCCGCGTGCGAGCCGCCGTATCGCTCGTCGACGTGCTCGTCATCGACGACGGCAGCCCGGATGGCACGGGGAAGCTCGCCGACGAGATCGCGCGCCGAGACGAGCAGGTGCACGTCATGCACCGTGACGCCAAGGCCGGCCTGGGCGCGGCCTACATCGCGGGCTTCCGGTGGGGCCGAACGCAGGGCTACGACGTCATCGTCGAGATGGATGCGGACGGCTCGCACCAGCCCGAGGAGCTGCCGCGGCTGTTCGCCGCGCTGCGCGACGCGGACGTCGTACTCGGGTCGCGCTGGGTGCCCGGCGGCGAGGTGCGGAACTGGCCGCGCAGCCGACGACTGCTGTCTCAGGGCGGGAACCGCTACACCCGCGTCGCACTCGGCCTGCCGCTCGCCGACGCGACGGGCGGCTTCCGCGCCTACCGGGCCAACGTGCTCGACGCGTTACCCCTCGAGACTGTCGCGTCGCAGGGCTACTGCTTCCAGGTCGACCTCGTCTGGCAGGCCTGGCGGCGCGGCTTTGCGGTGACCGAGGTGCCGATCACCTTCATCGAGCGCGAGCGCGGCGAGAGCAAGATGAGCCGCGCGATCGTCGCTGAGGCCTTGTGGCGCGTGACCGCCTGGGCGCTCACGTCGCGGCGTGTCCGACACCCACGGCCGGCCGCGACCTCGGTGCGCCGCGTCCGCTAGCCCCCAAGCCCCCAAGACAGAGACAGCAGAGCAAGAGGAAGCCGGACCACGCCCCTGGGGGTTGAGGCGCGGTCCGGCGACTTGATCGGCGCGGCGGCGGGGAGCGCGCGGGTTACGCGGACTTCTTGCGCGCCGCGGCGCGCGCGTCGAGCTGCTCTTTGAGGACCTCTTCGAGGTCGGCGGTGGACCGGCGCTCGCGGAGCATGTCCATGTGCGTGCGGATCGGCTTGGTCTTCTTCGGCTCGGGCGCGGCACCGCCGACGAGTACGGCGGGCTCGCCGCAGGTCCGGCACGCCCAGGTCGGGGGGACCTCGGCTTCGGCGGCAAAGGGCACGCTGAACCCGTGCCCGTCCGGACACTCGTACTGCGCCGCCTGCCGTGGCGCCAGGTCGGTGTTGCGATCGCTTTCGTAGCTGACGCCACCGAGCCGGCTGCCGCGAAGGACGCGGTCGCCCATTGCTGCCTCCCAGGAACAGGGGTCCT
>JBHELW010000227.1:0-1791 GCA_046262915.1 Mycobacteriales bacterium
GCAGCACGTCGCCGCGCGGCTGGCCGCGTCGATCGGCGACGAGTTCCCCGGCCCGGACGACTGGGGCCGGGAGGAGGTCGGCGCGGCGCTGCGCCTCTCCCCCTACCTGTCCAGCCAGCTGCTCACCGTGGGCCGGGCGCTGCGTGCGCGGCTGCCGCTCACCGCCGCGGCGCTGGACGCCGGGGATGTCTCCTACCGGCACGCGGTGGCCATGGTGGAGCTGGCCGCGCCGTTCGGCAGGGACGACGCCGAGGTCTTCGAGGCGACGACGCTGCCGATGGCCATGGCGGAGAGCGCGGGGCGCTTTGCCCGGGACGCCGCGCGGCTGGTCATCGACGCCGACCCGGAGGCCGCGAAGCTCGCGCACGCGCACGCGGTGGAAGACCGCGACGTCGTGCGCTACGCGCAGCCGCATGGCATGACCACGGTCGCGGTGACCATGGCCGCGGCGGACGGCGAAATCTTTTTCCGCGCGGTGGACTCCCAGGCGAGCCCCAACGGGCCCGACGACGATCGGCCGATCGGCGCCCGGCGCGCCGACGTGGTGCGCGACTGGGCACTGTCGGCGCTGGCCGGCACCGGCCCGGGCGGCGCGAGCGGCACAGCGGACGACGCGGGGCGTGGTCTGCGCACGCGACAGGGCCGTCCGGTTCAGGTGAACGTGACGATGACCCTCGCCACCGCGCTCGGCCTGGCCGATCACGCCGCGGATCTCAGTGGCTACGGGCCCATCACCGCTGATGCCGCGCGGCAGCTCGCCGGGGACGCGGACTGGCGGGCGTTCGTGACCGACGCCGCCGGCAAGCTCGGCCACGTCGGTACCGCGAGCTACACCCCGAGCCAGCAGCTGCGCGACCTCATCGCGGCGCGCGACCCGGTGTGCGCCCACCCGTACTGCAACCAACCGGTGGAGCGGTGCGACGTCGACCACGCCATCCCCTGGCCGCAGGGCGAGACCTGCGAGTGCAACTGCGGTCCGGTTTGCCGAAGACACCACCGGTGCAAGCACGAGGGCGGCTGGCAGCTACGCCGAGATCCCGACGGCACCGTGCACTGGATCAGCCCGCTGGGGTTCCGCTACGACAAACGACCCCCGAGCTACCCGGTCGACTGACCGCGCGTTCGCGGCCGAAGCCCTCCGCGGCAGCGCCGAGCCGTCAGCGCTGCTCCCATTCTCGGCGCAGCACCGCCATCCGGACCATGTCGACATAGGCCCCGTTGATCCACGCTTGCTCGCGCAGCCGACCCTCCTCGACGAAACCAGTCGCGGCGTATGCCCTGATGGCGCGCTCGTTCGTTGCCGAGCACTCCAGCCAGATGCGGTGCAGGTTGCGGTGCACGAAACCGAAGTCGACGAGCAGCCGCAGGGTCTCCTTGCCGTAGCCCTTGCCGCGGTGCTCGGGTGCGAACACAAGGCCGACCTCGGCGTTGCGCGCCAGATCGTCGAAAGCGAAAATCGACGCGCGACCGACGAGACTTCCCGCGACGTCGACGGACCACGTGACGGCCTTCTCGGGCGCCAGCGCGCCCTCTTCGCTTCGGCGCTTGAAGGCCTCGAGCGTCATCGGGTGCGGCGGCATATCGGTCGTGTCGCCCCATGTCTCGAGCTCGAGGCGCCAGGCGTAGAACTGCTCGTAGTCCTCGGGCTTGACGGGCCGCAGCGTCACACGCTCGCCGGTGAGCATCAGACCGGACTCACGCCGCGCTTGCGCGCTGGGCGACGCAGGCGCTTGCCGGCCGACATCTCGAGCCCATGGATGATGTGTCGGCGGGTGTCCGCCGGGTCGATCA
>JBHELW010000228.1:0-2422 GCA_046262915.1 Mycobacteriales bacterium
GTCGCGGTTGATCCAGTAGGCCATCGGCACGAACGCATCGGCGAAACGCGCCGTCGTCGCGTAGGGGTATCGGTTGATGCGCTTCTCGGATGGCCAAGGGACGGTCGCGAGGATCGCCACGTCCCGCGGCAGGGCGCGGCGCAGCGCGACGTAGTACTGCGCTACGGCGACGCGGGAGAGATGCGTCCCCTCCGCGCGCGTCTCGATGTCCGGCGCGACCGCGGCGACGCGCGGCGTGCCCACGCCGGGTGCGACGTAGTTCGCGGCAGCGGCCAGCCGGCGAGCATCGGCGACCGGGTTGCGCAGCGTTGGGAAGTCCCACGCGATGACCCGGACACCCGTGCCGCGGGTCGCCGGCAGCAGGCGGCGCAGCACCGGCGCACCGTCGAAGCCACCGCGGGCGGTTCCGGTGCGCACGTAGATGTGCGTGAGGCCGGTGGCCTGCGCGCGCCGGACCACCGCCGATGCGCGGCCACCCTCCGTGCGCTTCCAGAGGTGGGTCCACATGCCGGTGCCCGCCGGCACCCAGCGTGCGCCGGTTCGCGCGGTCGTCGGCGCGGCCGGACGGCCGGATGTCGCGGCCGGGCGGCCGGATGTCGCGGCGGTCCCCCGCGCGTGGACGTGCGCCCGCCACGACCCACGCACGGCGGCGGGTGCCGTCGCCGGCCGCGGGGAGCTGACCGCGGCCGGATGGGACGCGGCGAGGGCGGCGGTCACGCCGACCTGGAGCAGGCAGGCAACCGTGAGGGCCTGGACGCGCCACCACAGGCGAGCCGGCGAAGCGACGCGGGGACGGAGCAAGTCGGACTCAGAACTCGGCATGCGGGGAGGGGCCTCTCGGCAGCGATCAGGCCCGCCGGAGCGGGTCGACAGCGAACGGTGTCGTTGGCTACGTCGGCACGTCGACGCCGAAGGCCAACACGTGCAACGCCGAATTGCCCGAATTCATCCCGAGGTCAGGTAGTTGTCGCCTCGCGGTGAGTTTGGGCGCGCGCGGCGAGTGCCTGCCATACGTCGGCAACCGCGCCCGCCAGGGCGACGAGGTCTGCGTCGTTGTTGATCACGAAGTGCGCCGCAGCCACCTTGTCCACCAGCGGTGCCTGGGCGGAGATCCGCGCCCGGGCTGCCGCCTCAGTCATGCCACGCTCGGTCGTCAGCCGCGCGATCTGGGTCTCGACTGGGGTAGCCACGACGACGACCGCGTCGTAGGCCGCGGCGAGCCCGGCTTCCACGAGCAGCGGCACGTCGTGGACGACGACAGCCGAGTCGCCGGCGTCGCGCTCGCGGTCGGCGGCCGCGGCGGCGACCAGCGGATGCACGATGGCGTTGAGCGTCGCGCGCTGCCCGGGATCGGCGAAGACGATGCCCGCGACGCGCTCGCGGTCCAGCGCGCCGGTGGCGTCGAGCACCTCGGGGCCGAACGCCGCGACCACGGCGGCCAGTCCGGGAGTGCCGGGCGCGACGACGGCGCGCGCCAGCTCGTCGTAGTCGATGACGAGTGCGCCGTGCTGTGCGAGCAGCCGCGCGACCTCGCTCTTGCCGGCGCCGATCCCACCGGTGAGCGCGACCCGCAGCACCCGCGCGCCGGCAGCTCTACTCGGCCGCGTCGCTGGCGGCGTCTGCGCTCGGCTCGGGGGCCGTCTCGGTGCCGCCGTCAGTGGCGGCCGGCGCGTCGGCGGACTCGAGCTCGTCCCGAAGCTGGGTCAGCGCGTCGTGACCGGCGAGCCGACCGGGGTCGGGCTGCGACGTGGCGTCGGCCTGCGCCGACTCTCCCGCCGCCTCGGACGTGTAGGAGGTCGTTGCCGTCTCCTCGGTGGCCGGTGCCGCCGCCGCGGCTGCCGCGGCCTGCTCGGCGAGCTCGCGCTGGTGCTCTTCGAAGCGGGCGTGCGCCTCGGCGTACTGGCGCTCCCAGTCGGCCCGCTGTTCCTCGAAGCCCTCCCGCCACTCGCCGGTCTCGGAGTCGAAGCCCTCGGGGTAGATGTAGTTGCCCTGCTCGTCGTACTGCATCGGCATGCCGTAGGCACCGGGGTCGAACCCAACGGCCTCGCCGATCGTGCCCTCGCTCGCCTGCTTGAGGGACAGCGAGATACGCCGGCGCTCCAGGTCGATGTCGATGACCTTGACCTGGATCTCCTCGCCGACATTGACCACCTGCTCGGGGATCTCGACGTGGCGCTCGGCGAGCTCGGAGATGTGGACCAGGCCCTCGATGCCCTCGTCGACGCGGACGAACGCGCCGAACGGCACGAGCTTGGTGACGCGGCCCGGCACGACCTGGCCGATCTGGTGGGTGCGCGCGAACTGCCGCCACGGGTCTTCTTGGGTCGCCTTCAGCGACAGCGACACCCGCTCGCGGTCCATGTCGACGTCGAGCACCTCAACCTCGACCTCCTGGCCGACCTCGACGACCTCGGACGGGTGG
>JBHELW010000229.1:0-1423 GCA_046262915.1 Mycobacteriales bacterium
GACCTGCTACGCGAGGTCGACCGCCGCCGCCGCGAGCACGGCTGACGCCGCCGCGTTGAACGAGCTGCATCAGGCTTGACCCTCACGTCGCGTCAGCGCCTAGCGTCGCGAGCGTGGGCACGGACTATGGCGTCGGCGATGTCGCGCGGCTGTCGGGCGTAACGGTGCGGACCTTGCACCACTACGACGAGATCGGTCTGTTGCGACCCAGCGCGCGCACCGCAGCGGGCTATCGGCAGTACGGCTACGCCGACCTCGAGCGGCTACAGCGCATCCTCGCCTACCGCGAGCTGGGGATGTCGCTGGAGGAGATCGCGCGTGTGCTCGACGACCCGAGCAGCGATCCGGTCGAGCACCTACGACGACAGCACGCGCTGCTGAGCGAGCGGATCGAGCGACACCAGCGGCAGCTAGCCGCGATCGAAAAGACCTTGGAGGCGCACCTGATGGGCATCGAGCTCAACCCCGAAGAGATGTTCGAGGTGTTCGGCGACGACGACCCGACGCAGTACGCCGCCGAGGCCGAGCAGCGCTGGGGCGAGACGGACTCGTTCCGCGAGTCGCGTCGGCGCGCGTCGTCATACACGAAGCACGACTGGCTGCGGATGAAGGCGGACCAGGCGGCCGTCGAGCATCGCCTCCTCGATGCGATGCAATCCGGCCTGACGCCCGACAGCCCCACGGCCATGGACGCGGCCGAAGCCCACCGGCAGAACATCAGCCGCTGGTTCTACGCCTGCCCGCACGCGATGCACCGCGGACTCGGCGACATGTACGTCGCCGACCCGCGTTTCGCTGCGCATTACGACGAGCAAGCGCCCGGTCTCGCGCAGTTCGTCCGCGACGCGATCCACGCCAACGCCGACCGCGCGGGCTCCGCGTAGCGAGAGATCAGCAGCAGGCGGACTTCGCGCGCGCGGCGGGCGTGCCGGCGGTCTTGAGCGCGTCGCGCAACTGGTTGAGGCGCTCCACGGCGACGCGGTAGTGGATCTCGGCGCCGACGCGGTGGCGCGTGAGCAACCCCGCCTCGCGCAGTGCCTTGAGGTGGTGGCTCACGGTGGGCTGCGACCGGCCGAGCGGTTCGACGAGGTCGCAGGCGCAGCACTCCGCGCCGTCCTGTGCCGCGATCAGCGAGAGCAGGCGCAGCCGGACCGGGTCGCCGAGGACCTTGAACAGCGACGCCACCTGCTCCGCGTCGTCGGCGCTGAGTGCCTCGGTGAGCAGCGGCGGACAGCAGATCTCCAACAGGTCCATGGTCACCGGAACATATTGACACACATCTATGTTCCCTGCTAGAACATATCGACAGTCATCTATACGAAGGAGCTCCGCTCATGTCCCGAGTGCAACTGGCCCTCAACGTCGACAACCTCGACGACGCGATCGACTTCTACGGCAAGCTCTTCGCCGCCGAGCCGGCGAA
>JBHELW010000230.1:0-1822 GCA_046262915.1 Mycobacteriales bacterium
GGCGCCGACCGCCGTGCCGGTGCCGAGTGCGACGCCCATCCCGCTCCCGAGCTTCGCCCAGCTCTCCGCTCCATCGGGCACGGTGGTGTGGGCGCTCGTCGCGGCGTCGCGGCTGTTCCGCAGCACCGATCGCGGCAACACGTGGACCGAGCGGTCCACGCCCACGCCGCTCACGAATCCGGAGATCGCCTTCACCAGCGACAGCGAGGGCTGGGTGACGCGCGCCGCGACCGCCGCGGCGCAGTGCGCGCAGCAGACGATCGCGCTCTCGCACACCGCGGACGGCGGCGCCACCTGGCAGCCCCTCTTGCCGTCCGGCATCGCGCCGGCGCAGTGCAAGGAGGGGCTTTCGTTCCCCGACCCACAGCATGGGTTCCTCTCCGCGTGGGATCCGAACAGCGCGCCGGTGATCTATCGAACGACCGACGGCGGTCGCACGTGGGCCGCGTCCAAACCGCTTCCCGACCCGCCCGGCTTCACGACCAGTAGCGCGGGCTTCGCGCTGCGCGCGGGCGTCGTCAAGGCATTCGGTCAGGCGCTGCTCGTCGAGGCGGTGGGCCAGAGCATCGCCGGCCAGCGCCGCTACGTCTTCATCTCGGGTGACGGCGGCGCGACCTGGACCCACGTCGCCGACGCGCCGGATCCAGACAGCACCGTGGTCTTCGCGACCGGCTCACGCTGGTTCCAGCTCTCTGCGGGCGCGGTCCCGAAGGAGACGACCGACAGCGGCGCGTCGTGGCACGCGTTCACCACCGACTATCAGCAGGCCGCGCCGGTCGCGCCGGCGATCGTGTTCGGTGACCCGCAGACCGGCTACGCCACGGTGCGTGGATCGATCATGCGCACCATCGACGGCGGCGCGCACTGGACGGCGATCAAGACGCCGGGGACCTAGCGGACCGCGATGCCCGATGCGGCGATCGCGGTCGCGAAGCGGTCGGCGATCAATGCGTAGCCCGCGTCCGACGGATGAAAGCCGTCCGCGGACACTGTCATCGTGCTCACGAGCGGTCCGGATCCGGTGAAGAGATCGACGACCGTCACCTGTCCGCCGAACGTCGAGGCCAGCGCCGTGATCGCAGTGTTGTACGCCGCGATGCGTGCGAGGAGCGCGGCGAGGTCCGTGCCCGCGTACGCCGGGACCGTGCGCAGGTCCGGCACCGAACCGACGAAGACCCGCGCGTCGGTGCGTGACATGAGCGGCTCGACGACGCTGCGGAGCGCGACCGCGTAGTCGGTCGCCGCGACGCTCGCGTTGAGATCGTTCACCGCCAACCAGACCGTGACCAGCTGCGGACGCAGACCGACCGCGGCCGGAAGCTGCTCGCGCGCCGCCTGTGAGGCGAGCGAGCCCGAGACGCCGAGGTTCACGTAGTCGGTGCCCACGGGCAGTCGCGCGGCGAGGCGCGCCGGCCACGAGCCGGCCCGCGGATCCGACGCGCCGACGCCGACCGTGTCCGACGCGCCGATCGCGACGTAGCGGAACGCAAGAGGGCCGGAGGGCGATGCGGTCGGAGCGGTCGTAGTGATGAACAGTGTGGGTGTCGGCGTGCCGCGAGGCGTTGCGGTCGGAGCGACGGTCGCGCTGGCGCAGGCGGCGAGCGTCAGGCAGAGCGCAACGAGGATCACACGCATGAGGCGACGGTACGGGGTCTAAACTGGAGCTGTTCCTGAAAGGGATCACGGGGATGCGTGGTTTCGACAGGGCAGGCGAACGTATCGTCGCGAGCCGAGGAACGCCGTTCCCCCTCGTAAATCCGAACGGCGCCAGGTAACTGGCAACACCTCTTACGCAGTCGCTGCCTAGTCAGTGACCGTCCTC
>JBHELW010000231.1:0-9320 GCA_046262915.1 Mycobacteriales bacterium
AGCGTACGCCGGAGTGGCTCGCGCTTCTTCCGAACGAATCCCCCGCCCGGCACGTCAGAGGGATACTGAGGGCAGCCCGCGCCCACGGCCGCGTCGGCAGCGATGTGGCGCCTCCCAGACCTGGAGCGCGCTTGCGACCAGTTCGGCACCTCGCCGCCGTGGCCGTCGTCGCCGCGCTCGGCGTCGCCAGCGGCGCGATCGCGGACGTCAGCGCAGTCTCCGCCTGCCGCGACTATGGCCGCGTATCGGTCCGCAGCGACGGCTGGTCGCGCGTCAACTCGCCGCCAACTCCGCGCGGCCGCGGGGTCATGACGACGTACGCGACGCTGCCGGGCAAACCGCACGTGCTGCTCGCGGCGAGCGGGGCCGTCATCTACCGCTCGGGTGACCGTGGCTGCACGTGGACGACGGCCTACGACGGTGACCTGCGGTCGAAGCTCACTGGCCAGTCCGCACTCGACAGCCTCGAGACCCGTCGCGTCACGCTCTTCGGTGTCTCGCCGATTTCGCCGTCACGCATCTATGCGGTCGTGGTCGAAAAGACCGTGGACGCCGTCGTCACCGACGCGCGCAGCTTCGTCGTCACGAGCGTCGACCTCGGCCTGTCGTGGGTTCCCGCGAACGGCGGGTTGCCGTTTCCGGGCGAGGCAACGGCCATCGACGTCGCCGACGACCCGCAACTGTGCGTGCTGGCCGTGCAACAGCCGCTGCGCTCGCTCGATATGTCGCTGCAGACCACCCGAGACGGCGGCGCGAGTTGGCAGGGGCAGCGTCCGGCGATGCCGGGCGGGCCGCTGGTCGACTTCGCGCTCGACCCGCTCACGCCGACCAACGTCTGGGCGTGGAACGCCACGGGACTCGCGCACTCCATCGACGGCGGAGCGTCATTCACCGCCGTCGACTTCACCTCGGCACGGGTGCCGCCCGGTGCGGTCAGCGCAGCGATCGTCGTGCACGCACTGCCGGGTCCCACCACGATCGTCGCGTTCCGCGGCGCGGACAACCTGGAGCTGCGCTCGACCGACGGCGGCAAGACGTGGCGCGCCGCGTTTGCGCCCGCGGGCGTCGACGGCGTCGCGGCTGGCCCCGTTGCCGCAACCGGACTTGCCGTCACGAGCGGCGGTCACGCCTACCTCGAGCTCAGCTCCGCGCCGGCCGTCGAGGTCACGCCGTCGGGCGCGACCGGCCTGCACGAACCGCGGCTGGTCTTCGACGAGGGGCGCCCACTCGTCTACTTCAACGCGGGGACCGCGCTCTTCCGGCGACGGTTCACGATCCCGCGGATCGTGCGCCTGCCACCGGTCGCGCGGCTGCCGAACACGCACCCGGTCGCGGCGCGACCGCCGCGCATCCTGCCCCGCGACGGTGTCATCCGGCTCGCGCCGGGCGAGGCGACGAGCGTCGACTACGTGCTCGACCTGCCGGCCATTCCCACCCCGCTCGACGTCTTCTTCCTCGTCGATACGACGGGCAGCATGTCGCCGACGATCGCCGGGCTGCGAGAGGGCATCGGCAAGATCGTCACCGACCTCGCGCGGTTGCGACTCGACGTGCAGTTCGGGCTCGGTGACTTCAAGGACTACCCCGTCGAGCCCTATGGCGACCCGTCCGACTACCCCTACAAGCGTCGGCTGCCCATCACGGAGCCGGGCGAGCCGCTGCGCGAGGCCATCGGCACGCTCGAGCCATCGGGCGGCGGCGACGGCCCGGAGTCGGACCTCACCGCCGTATATCAGTCAGTCACCGGGAAGGGGCAGCGGGTCGTCCCCGGTGTCGATGCGGGCGCGGCCGACTTCGTCGCGCCGGGCCAGGACGCGGGGTTCCGGCCGACCGCGCTGAAGGTCGTGATCCTGGCCACGGACGTGCAGTTCCACACCGAGCCGACATATCCCGGGCCGACGTTCGACGACACCTTGACGGAACTCACTTCGCGCGGCGTGCGCGTCGTCGGGTTAGCCGTCGGCGCCGACCCACGCGGCGAGGACGAAATCGGCGGGCCGCGGCCCGATCTCGTGCGCCTCGCCGGTGGCAGCGGGGCGCTCGCCCCCGCGAGCGGCGTCGACTGCAACGGCGACGGTCGCCAAGACGTCGCCCCAGCCGCGCCGATGGTGTGTCCGCTCCGCGGTACGGGCTCGCGCGTGGAGCTGGCCGACGCGATCGTGTCGCTCGTGCGGGCGATCCGCGACCACGCGGACGTCACGGTGCGCGCCGACGGCGATCCCAACGTGGTGCTCGGCAGCGCGCCCGCGGTCTTCCCGCACCTCGACGTCAAGGCGCACAACGTGCGCTCGTTCCGCGTCGGCTACACCTGCCCGCAGAGCTACGCCGGCCACACCACCACGGCGACGCTGCGCGCCACCGTTCGCGGTGAGGACGTCGCGAGCGCGACCGCACACGTCGTGTGCGGACCGCGCCGTGCTGCCATTGCCGGTCCCGCGGCCGCGCCACCTGCGGCGGCGCTCACCCGGCCGGTCGCCGCGGCCGTCGCGCCGCCACCGCCGCCCGCGCCGCTGCCGCAGGCCAACAGCCAAGCCAACGCGCAGCTGAATGCGCAGCCGCAACCACAGCCCAACGTCGGGCTGGCCGCGCAGCCGCAACCGCAACCGCAGGCCGCGGTTGCGAAGGCAGAGGTCGGCCGTGAGGAGCTCGCGTTCAGCGAGCGCCACGACGACACCGCGACGGGGGGCGCGTTGGCGATCGCGGCGACCTGCCTGTGCGCGATGGTGGCCTGGGTCGCGCGTCCGCGCATCCAGCTCGCGCGCGCTAGGTCGACGCCGCGCCGTTGACGGCAAGCTCGAACCACACGCGCTTGCCGCGCGGCACGTGCTCCCATCCCCAACGGTCGGCAAGTGCCTCCACCAGGTGGATGCCCCGTCCGCTCTCGTCCGCCGCCCCCAGGCCGGGGCGCAGCGTGGGCGGCTCCGCACTCTCGTCGCGCACGCCGACCCGAACCACGCCCGCGTCGAGAGCGACGTCGATGCCGACCGCGGTACGCGCGTGACGCACGGCGTTGGTCACGAGCTCGCTCACCAGCAGCACGGACGTCTCGCGCGCGCCAGCATCAGCAAGTGACGCTAGGCGTTCACCGACGAACGCCCGGGCCGCGGCGACCGACTGCGTGCGCGGTGGCAGCTCGAGGCGAACCGGGTCCACGCCGACGCGCGCCGGCATCACGGTGATCGCGAGCAGTGCGGTGTCGTCGTCCTGCTCGTCGGCCCGGCGCAGCGCGGCCAGGACGCGATCGCACAGCTCGTCCGGAGAGTGCACCGGCCGACTTGCCGCCGCGCGTCGCAGCGCGGCGAGGCCGTCGTCGATCGGCTGCCCGCGCCCCTCGACGAGGCCGTCGGTGTAAAGGAGAACTGTCGTTCCAACGGGCAGGTCGATCGACGCATCGTCGTACGTCGATCCGCCGACCCCGAGCGGCGGTCCTGGCGCGACATCGACGAAGTACGGCGGGCCCTGCGGCGTGATGACGAGCGGCGGCAAATGCCCGGCCGACGCCATGCAGAGTGTGTGACCGACGGGGTCGTAGACGGCGTAAAGACACGTCGTCAGCTGCACGTCGCCGAGCGCTTGCACGACCTGGTCCAGCCGGTCGAGCAGCTCCGCCGGGCTATGGCCCTCGATCGCGTACGCGCGCACGGCGGCGCGCAGCTGACCCATGACGGCCGCCGCCGCGACGCCATGGCCCATGACGTCGCCGACGACGAGCGCGAGCCGGCCGTCGGTGACCTCGATGAGGTCGTACCAGTCGCCGCCCACGTGCGTGCCGCTCGCCCCCGGCAAGTACCGCGCCGCAGCAGTGAGCGACGTGACCACGGGCAACGCTTGCGGCAGCAGGCTGCGCTGCAGCGCCGCGGCAACGTCGCGCTCCAGCGCGTAGCGCGTCGCGGTGTCGATCGCGACCGCCGCGCGACTCGCGAGGTCCTCCGCGAGCGTCCGCTCGCGTTCGGTGTAACCGGCGCCCGACTGGCGCACCAGCGTGAGCGCGCCCACGGTGCGACCGCGGGCGACGAGTGGAACGGCGATACCCGACCGCATGCCGATACCGCGCAGCACGCCCAGCAGCTCGGGGTCGCCGCCTGCTCCCTCGACGAGAAGCTCGTCGGGAATGTCGCTGACCATCTGCGTCGCGCCGCTCCGGATCGCGTGCGCGGCGCCGATAGGCGCGTCGAGTCGCGGTGGATACCGAACGGACAGGCTGCGCAGCACCTCCTCCTGCTGCGGGTCGACGTGTCGCAGCAGCGCTTGGTCGAGACGCTCGTCCGGCGTGACCAGATGGACGGAGACGAGGTCCGCGAAGTCCGGAACCAGCAGGCTGGCGAGGGTTTCCAGCGTCTCGCTCACATCCAGGCTCGCGGCGAACGCCCGGCTCGCGTCGGACAGCAACCCGCGAATGCGGGCGTTATCCTCAGCCTCCGCGCGCGCGGCGCGCTCGCGCTCGATGAGCAACGAGCTGTCGATCGCGACCGACGCCATCTGCGCGAGCTGCACGAGGATCGCCGCGTCGTCGTCGTCAAACTCGCCTCCGCCGGTCTTGTCCGCCAGCTCGATGCGCCCGACCTCTACGCCGTCGCGGGCGATAAGCGGCGCCGTGACGGAGCGCTCGGGGACGCGGTCACCGCCGGTGCCGGCCTCGAGCGACTCGGCGGTCAGCGGTGTGTGCGCGGCGTCGCTCCCGACGTAGTTCGTCCGGGCCGCTCGCGCACCGACGATCTCGCGGGCCAGGTTGGTGACGCTCGCCAGGATGTCGCCGATCGGCATGACCGGATTGAGCGCCAGGGCGGCGTCCGCGAGCGCACGCAGCTGGGTACCGCGACTTCGTTGCGCACCTTCACCGGGCACGGCCGCAGGGTAACGGCGGGTCACGGCGTGGTCGGCAGGTGGACGCGCTCGCTGCCGACTTCGAAACTACTTGGCGACCTCGATTGCGCGCGACTCGCGGATGACTGTCACTTTGATCTGACCCGGGTAGGTGAGCTCTTCCTCGATCTGCTTGGCGATGTCGCGCGCGAGCACCTGCGCCTGGATGTCGTCGACCGAGTCGGGCAACACCATGACGCGTACCTCGCGACCGGCCTGCATCGCGAAGACCTTGTCGACGCCTTCTTTGCCCGCCGCAATCTCCTCGATGCGCTCCAGCCGTTTGACGTAGTTCTCCAGGCTCTCGCGCCGGGCACCCGGCCGGCCCCCGGAGATCGCATCGGCAGCCTGGGTCAGTACGGCCTCGACCGTCCGTTGCTCGACCTCGCCGTGGTGGGCCTCGATCGCGTGGACGACGTCCTCGCTCTCACCGTACTTGCGGGCGATCTCGGCGCCGATCAACGCATGGCTGCCCTCGACCTCGTGGGTGAGCGCCTTGCCGAGGTCGTGCAGCACGGTGCATCGCTTGAGCAGCGGTACGTCGAGACGCAGCTCCGCGGCCATCATCCCGGCGATGTGCGCGGACTCGACCAGGTGCTTGAGAACGTTCTGGCCGTACGACGTGCGGTACTTCAGCTTGCCGAGCAGCGTGATGATCTCGGGATGCATGTCGGCGATGCCGACCTCGACGAGCGCGTCCTCGCCCGCACGGACGACGACCTGGTCGATCTCGCCCTTGCTGCGCTCGTAGATCTCCTCGATGCGCTGCGGGTGGATGCGACCGTCGAGCACGAGCTTCTCGAGCGTGAGGCGGCCGACCTCCCGGCGAACTGGGTCGAAGCACGAGAGCAGCACGGCTTCCGGCGTGTCGTCGATGATCAGGTTCACGCCGGTCACCGCCTCGAAGGTCCGGATGTTGCGGCCTTCCTTGCCGATGATGCGGCCCTTCATGTCGTCGCTCGGCAGATGCAGCACGGAGACGACGCTTTCCGACGTCTGCTCGCTCGCGACGCGCTGGATCGCCAGGGTCACGATCTTGCGCGCGCGCTCCTCCGCGGTCTCCTTCGCCTCGGCTTCGATGTCGCGCACGATGATCGCGGCGTCGCGCTTGGCCTGGTTCTCAACGGCCTTGACGAGCTCCGCCTTCGCGTCCGTCGCAGTGAGCCCTGCGATGCGCTCGAGGGTGAGCCGCCGCTCCTCCTC
The DNA here is from genome assembly GCA_046262915.1 of Mycobacteriales bacterium. Lineage (GTDB taxonomy): Bacteria > Actinomycetota > Actinomycetes > BP-191 > BP-191 > JBHELW01. The sequence goes on from JBHELW010000231.1 coordinate 6,067, forward strand.
GATGTCCTGCAGCTCGGCGCGCTTGGCGGCGATGTCGGCCTCGACGTCGGCAAGCTCGCGGTCGCGGTGCTCGACGCGGCGCTGCTCGGCGTCGAGCCGCTCCTCGCGTTCGTCTAGCCGCTGCTCACGCTGCGCGAGCCTCGTCTCGCGCTCGTCGAGGTCGGCGCGAAGTCGGCGCACCTCCGCCTCGGCCGCGGTCCGTGCGTCGAGCGCCGCGGCACTCGCGTCGAGCTCCGCCTTCCGGCGAATGGCCGTCGCCTCGGCCTCCGCCTCAGCGGTTACGGCGGCAGCGGAGGCGCGCGCCCGCCCGAGCGCCTCCGGGTCGTCGGCGCTCGCTGCTGTCCGTCGTGCAGCTGGCTGGCCCGGCACCGCCTTGGCACGCCCGGCGTAGAACGCCGCGACGGCGCCGCCAAGCGCTGCGACGAGAAGGACGAGGAGGACCGCCTCCATCGGGATCGCCCCCTCTCAGCCGGCTGCGCTTGGGCATGCGGGCAGCGCACGGTGAGGAGGCCAGGCCGCTGGTCGCGGCAGTCGGTCGTCGCTACGTCGGGCCGAGCGTCGGTGGCGCGAGCGTCGCGCCGGTTTCAGTCAGTCAGGCGGTCAGGCGGTGCAGCGTTCGTCAGTGCGCGGACATTGGTCTGAGCAAACTCACCAACCCGCAAATTACGCCTTCGTGATCTTCGTGGTCAAGGATGCGCGGTCGGCGACATGCGGTCGAAATGCCCGCTGACCTGCAGGTTTGTCCGACCTTAGGCTCGCGACGAGCCCCACCCGGCGTGTCACTCACGCAACGTCGCTCAGTAGCGCGGAGCGGCGCCGGCGCCAAGGGCCTCGCGCACGACGTCGTGCGCGAGCGTGGCGGAGTAGCCCTTGCGCGCGAGCATCCCGATCAGTCGGCGAACCCGCGCCTCGTGGCTCACGCCGCGCATGGTCCGCAGCTTGCGCGCCACCAGGTCGCGAGCGGTATCCAGCTCGACATCGTCGGTGATCTGCTCGACGGCGGCGCGGGCTTCTTCGTCGGGGACGCCGCGTTGGCGCAGCTCTGCGGCGAGCGCGCGTCGCGCGAGTCCGCGGCGGCCCTGCCGCGACCGAACCCACGACGACGCGTACTCCGCGTCGTCGATGAGCCCGACGTCGGCGAGCCGGCCGATGGCCTCCTGGGCGACGTTGGGCGCGACGCCGCGGCGTGCCAGCCCCTTCGCGATCTCGCCCCTGGAACAGGGCCGCGCGGTCAGCATCCGCAGGCAGATCGCCTTCGCGACCTCGAGCGGGTCGGCATCCGGGTCCAACTCCGGGCTCGAGTCGCCCACGGACTCAAGCGGGACCATAGGTGGCTCGTCGTCGTGATCCGGCACCGCCCGCAGGTGCCCGCGCCGCGGTGCCACGGCGCCCTAGAAGTCCACCGGCATCGGGACGACGTTGTCCGCTTCCGGTTCCTCGCTCGCGATGAGCTTCGCCTTGATCTTTGCCGCGATCTCGTCCGCGAGCTGTGGGTTGTCGCGCAGGAACTGCCGCGCGTTCTCCTTGCCCTGGCCGAGCTGGTCGCCTTCGTAGGTGTACCAGGCGCCCGACTTCTTCACGATGCCGTTGTCGACACCCACATCGATCAAGGAACCCTCGCGGCTGATGCCGACGCCGTAGACGATGTCGAACTCGGCGACCTTGTGCGGCGAAGCGAGCTTGTTCTTGACGACCTTGACGCGGGTGCGGTTGCCGACGGCCTCGGTGCCGTCCTTGAGGGTCTCGATACGACGCACGTCGAGGCGGATCGACGCGTAGAACTTCAGCGCGCGACCGCCGGTGGTCACCTCTGGTGAGCCATACGAAATTCCGATCTTCTCGCGCAGTTGGTTGATGAAGATCGCTGTGGTCTGCGAGTGATTGAGCGCACCTGTGATCTTGCGCAGAGCCTGGCTCATCAGCCGTGCCTGCAGCCCGACGTGCGAGTCGCCCATCTCACCCTCGATCTCGGCACGGGGCACGAGCGCGGCCACAGAGTCGATGACGATGATGTCAAGCGCGCCGGAGCGGACGAGCATGTCCGCGATCTCGAGCGCCTGCTCACCGGTGTCGGGCTGCGACACGAGCAGCGCGTCGGTGTCGACGCCGAGCGCCTTCGCGTAGTTGGGGTCGAGCGCGTGCTCGGCGTCGATGAACGCCGCGATGCCACCGGCCTTCTGCGCCTCCGCGATCGCGTGCAAAGCCACGGTAGTTTTCCCGCTGGCTTCCGGTCCGTACACCTCCACTACGCGACCGCGCGGCAGGCCGCCGATGCCGAGCGCGAGGTCGAGGGCGATCGAGCCGGTTGGGATGACCGCGACCGCGGCGTGGGTCTTGTCCCCCAGCCGCATCACGGAGCCCTTGCCGTGCGCCCGCTCGATCTGTGCCAGCGCGGTCTCGAGCGCCTTGTCCCGGTCCATCCCTGCCACTGTTGCCTCCGGTTTTTCGCTGTCGTCTGCCGACCGTAGCCACCGGCACCGACAGAATCGGCGTCGCCACGCAAGCTGTGGATCACGTCGCGCTCGACACGTTAGGCGAACACGCGTTCGAACGCTAGCGACACGCCGTACGCGCATATTTAGCGGTCGCGCGCCGGGACTTCGGCCACCTCGCAGACCGCAAGCCACACCTCTTTGAGGTCTACGCCGGAGCGGATCGCCTGATGCACCGTGCGGCCGCCGAGGGCGGCGAGAACCAGATCGCGCGCGAGCGAGTCGGCGTAGACCTCGCCGAAGCGCGCGTTCATGCGCTTCCAGAACTCCGTATGCCGCACGCGCTCATCATCCGCGACCCGGCGCCGGCTGCCCAACCATGTGCGTCGGCCAGCGGCAGCGTGTCCGATGCCGCACAGAGTTGAGGCGCGTCACGCACGGGCGGGAACACGCCGACGCCCCCGGGGTCGATCCGGGGGCGTCGGGTGAACTCGTGCGGCCGGAGCCGCCGGCGCTGCGGTGGTTACGCGGCGCGCGGGATCCGGTGCTCGATCTCGGCGGCCTCGTTGACCGCCTTGCCGGCGCGGCCGGAGAGGTAGGTGGACACCGTCGCGACGAGGTCGGCGACCGCGGTCAGCACGATGCCGGTGAAGACCGGGTGCATCCACTGCGAGCGCAGCACCTGACCGAACGCCTCGAAGACGGAGTAGTCGAGCAGGTAGGCGACACCGATCGCGATCGCGGCGGTGATGGTGCGGGTGAGCGCCTTGGGCGTGCGCACAGGCGAGAGCTCGGTGAGCACCTGCATGGCTACGCCGAGGG
>JBHELW010000232.1:0-1023 GCA_046262915.1 Mycobacteriales bacterium
CGTGGCGGGCGAGACGGTCGGCGAGATCGACGCCGGACTGCTCGTGCTCGTCGGCGCAACGCACACCGATACGCCGGCGCTCGCCGCTGCGCTCGCGCGCAAGGTCTGGACCCTGCGCATCCTGCGCGACGAGGAGTCGGCGTCCGATGTTGGTGCGCCGCTGCTCGTCGTCAGCCAGTTCACGCTCTACGCCGAGACGCGCAAGGGCCGCCGCCCGTCGTGGAACGCCGCGGCGCCGGGCGATCTCGCCGAGCCACTCGTCGTAGCGTTCGTCGACGCGCTGCGCGACCTCGGCGCGCATGTCGAAACCGGCGTCTTCGGCGCGGACATGCAGGTCGCGTCGGTGAACGACGGCCCGGTCACGCTGGTCGTCGAGGCCTGACGTGCTGCCCGTGCCGCTCGAGCGCTTCGAGGAACTCGTCGCCGACGCGCTCGACACGTTGCCGGCGGAGCTCGCGAAGGAGTTCCGCAACGTCGTCGTGCTGGTCGAGGACATGCGGCCGGGGCAGCCCAACGTGCTGGGCCTCTACGAGGGTCATCCGCTCACCGAACGGCGCCACTACACGTTCGCGCTGCCGGATCGGATCACTCTCTTCCGGCTGCCGCTCTGCCGCGTCGTCCGCGACGAGGCGGCGCTCACCCGGCAGATCGCGGTCACGGTGGTGCACGAGTTCGCTCACCACATGGGCATCGACGACGCCCGCCTGCACGAGCTCGGCTGGGGCTGACACGTGTAACGCCGACCATGCGCGCGCGTGACCACCGCCCGCGTGACCAGCGCCCGCGTGACCAGCGCCCGCGTGACCACCGCCCGCGGGACTACCGCCCGCGCGCCTAACCGGGTCCTCGCCGTAACCACCGCCCGCGCGACCACCGCGCGCTCGTCACCTCACCCGCCGGCCGTCAGCCGGCGCGGCGATGTCGCGGGTGCCGCTCATCCTCCGGCGGCACGATCGGCCGGGCGCCCTCGCCGTCGACCAGCGCCCAGCCCCGGTGGGTCTTGAGGTTGTGGTGGAACCGGCA
>JBHELW010000233.1:0-9467 GCA_046262915.1 Mycobacteriales bacterium
GCCCGCGCCGATCATCTACAGCGCGAAGACGACGCACCCCGACCAGCACGCTGCGGCGTTCGCGATGCTCGCCAGCGGCGCCAGCCGCATCTACGTCGGCAACGACGGCGGTGCCTACCGCCAGGACATCGACCCGACCACGGGGATCGACGTCGGCAGCTGGACGTCCGTCAACGACGGGCTGTCCATCTCGCAGCCTTATGCCGCCGCGATGAGTCGCGACGGCGTCGTCTACGCGGGCCTGCAGGACAACGGCACCGTGAAGATCCTGCCCAACGGCCGCGCCGACATGGTCTACGGCGGTGACGGTTTCGACGTAGCGGTAGACCCCGCCGACTCCAAGATCGCGTTCGAGGAATACGCGAACGGCGCGATTCGCAAGACCACGAACGGCGGCCAGACCTGGACCCTGATCGACCCGACCGATGCAACCGGCCAGCGCTTCTACACGCCGTTCGAGATGGACCGCAAGGATGCCGACCACCTGATCTACGGCGCGTGCCAGATCTGGGAGTCGGACAAGGGGTCGGGGACAGCGAGTGGCAGCTGGCGCCGCGTCTTCGACCCTGACCCGTCATGTGCCGAGACCGACCCGTACCAGGGCCTGTGCAGCACACAGCCCATCGACGGCTGTCCGACGCCCGCGCTCGGCACGACCGCCGTCGACCTCTACGGCAATGCGGCCTACGCCGCACTCTGTCGCGGCAGCTGCAACGTGACGACCGACGATGGCGGCATGGACCCGACGCTCTTCAAGGGCGTGCTCGCGACGAACGTCAAACGCGGGTGCAAGCGCGACGTCGCGAGCAAGGACTGCTGGCACCTCGCGGCCGGCCGCGGGCTGCCGCATCGTCTCGTGACGGGCCTGGCCGTCGACCCGAAGAACCCGGCGACGATCTACGCATCCGTCGGCTCGTTCAGCCGACACTGGACCGTGCCGCTATCCGTGCAACCGCGCGCGGTCTACCGGTCGACCAATGGCGGCGACGACTGGGCGGACATCACTGGCAACTTGCCGCCGGTCTTCGGCGGCGACGTCGCGGTGCTGCGTGACACCGTCGTGCTTGCGACTGACGCCGGCGTCTATGCGGCGAAGACGAGCGACCCGAAGCGTTGGGTGCCCATGGGCACCGGCCTGCCCGCGGGCGTCCCTGGGTTCGAGGTGTCGTTCAATCCGCAGGGAACCAAGGTCGTCCTCGCGACGCACGGCCGCGGGGTCTGGGTGCTCACCCTCTAGCCCGCAGGCTGGCACGCATGCGGCTGGTGCTCACGGCGGACACACACGTCCCGCGGCGCGCGCGCGACCTGCCGCGCGAGCTCTGGTCGGCGATCGACGACGCCGATGTCGTCGTGCACGCCGGCGACTGGGTCGATGTAGCACTCCTCGACGCGCTGGCCGCGCGGGCGCGACGGGTCGTCGGCGTGTGGGGCAACAACGACGGGCCACCGCTACGGCGGCGACTTCCCGAGGTCGCGCGCGTGCAGCTCGACGGCGTGCGGCTCGCCGTAGTCCATGAGACCGGCCCCGCAAAGGGGCGCGAGCCGCGATGTGCGGCGCTTTTCCCCGACGACGACGTCGTGGTGTTCGGCCACTCGCATATCCCGTGGGACACCGTCGCGCCGTCTGGGCTGCGGCTGCTCAACCCCGGATCGCCGACCGACCGGCGCCGGATGCCCGCGTGCACGTTCATGACGGCCGCGGTCGCCGACGGCGTGCTTAGCGACGTCGAGCTGCACCCGCTCTGACGCCGCTGGGTGGCGAATGTCGCGAATATGCAGACATTCACCACCCAGTGGGGGTCGGCCGAGGAGCGGACGCCTATCCCAAGGTGCGCCGCCCCGCAGCGCGAGTGCTTCGGAGGCTGGCCCTCAGGAGCGGGGGCGGGCGCGCGGGCGCCAGCCCGGCTGGTGCGTCTCGAGCTCGAACTGACGGGCCCGCGCGCGCAGGATGTCGGTGCGCGTGCAGATCCCGACGAGACGTCCGTGGGCGACGACCGGCAGGTGCTCCACCCCCTCCTCGACGATCTTGCGCAGTGCGACCAGCACCGGGTCCGCTGGCGCAACGGTCACCACGTCCGTCGCACAAACGTCGAGGAGGGAGTCGGCTGCGCGCTCTTCGGCGTGCCGGAGCAGGTCGCCGCGGGTGAGGATGCCGACGACCCGGTCGTCGGCATCGACGACTGGCCGCGCACCATGGCCGCCGACGTCAAACGCGTGCTGTACCTCAGCCACGGTCGCATCGGCCGGCACGGTCGCGACGTCACGAGTCATGACGTCGGCGACCACCGTCGTCCGCAAGATGTCGGTCTCGTACTCCGCGCGGACCCGCAGGCCGCGCCGCGCGAGCTTTTCAGTCATCAGGCTCTCGTGCAGCAGCGCGCCGGCGACGACGTCGGCGACGACGCTGGCGAGCATCAGCGGCAGGATCACCTGATAGTCGCGCGTCAGCTCGAAGAGGAAAACGATCGACGCGAAGGTCGCACGCGTCGCCGCGCCGAACGTCGCCGCCATCGCAACGAGCGCAAACGCGCCCGGGTTGACGTGCGCACCGGGTGCGATCGAGTTCGTGAGCGTGCCGAACAGCATGCCGAAGCTGCCGCCGATCAGCAGCAATGGCGCCAGCGTGCCGCCTGATGTGCCCGAGCCCAGGGCAACCCACCAGGCGAGCAGCTTCGCGACGAGCAAGGCGGCGACAGTCGTGGCGGCAAGCCGACCGAGCAAGACGTCGCTGATCGCGTCGTAGCCAACGCCGAGTGCGCGCGGCACGACGAGGCCGACGAACGCGAAGCCGAACGCGCCGATGATCGGGTGCCAGAACTCACTCACTGGCAGGCGACGAAACCCCTCCTCGACGATGAACAACCCGCGGCTGACGACGACCGCGAGGATGCCGCAGGCGAGGCCGAGCACCGCGAACAACGGCAACCGCGCGAGGCCGGCGTAGTCGTGCACCGGGACCTCGAACAGCGGCCCGGATCCGAAGAGCGCGGAGTGCATGCCCGCAGCCACGCTCGCGGCGACGACGAGCGGGACGAAGGCCCGCGTCGAGAACTCGAAGAGCAACAGCTCGATCGCGAGTACGACGGCCGCCAGCGGCGCACCGAACGTCGCCGACATGCCGGCCGCGGCGCCCGCCGCCAGCAGGATCTTGCGCTCGGACGGCGTCACGGGCACGAGTTGGCCGATCAGCGAGCCAAGCGCGCCGCCGGTGACGATGATCGGGCCCTCCGCGCCGAAGGGACCGCCGGTGCCGATCGCGATCGCCGCGGAGAGCGGTTTGGCCAGCGCGGTCCGCGGCGCGATGCGGCTTTGCTTGGTGAGCACGGCCTCCATCGCCTCGGGGATGCCGTGCCCACGAATCACCGGCGCCCACTGCGCCAGCAGCGAGACGAGCAACGCGCCGGTCACCGCAGCGACGACGAGCCACGGCCCGCGCGGCAACGTCGAGAAGCTCGGGACCTGCCACGCAACCCGGTGGAACAGCGCGATGTTCGTGACCAGCGCGATGAGGTGGAGCAACACCCAGGCCGCGCCGCCACCGGCGAGGCCGAGGACAGCCGCGATCGTCGCCAGCACGACGAGCCGGCCTGGCGGAGTCGGCATCACCACGCGCGGCTACCCCGCGCCGAGGGCCGCCAGCCGGTCGGCGGCCGCGTGCAGCGTCTCGAGCTTCTTCGGGAAGGCAAACCGGATCTTGTCGGCGCCCTGCTTCGGGTCGGCGTAGAAGCTCGAGCCGGGAACCGCGGCGACGCCGATGTCGACGACGAGACGGCGGGCGAACGCGACGTCGTCACGGCCCGAGTCGAGGTCGCCGGTCTCGCACATGACGTAGTAGGCGCCGTCGGGCACGGCCAGTTGGAAGCCGACCTTCTCGAGCGCGGCGCAGAGCAGGTCACGACGCTCGCGGTAGTCGACGGCGAGCTGGTCGTAGTACGCCGGAGGCAGCGCCATCGCCGCAACGCCGGCCTCCTGCAGCGGCGCGGCGGCGCCGACGGTCAGGAAGTCGTGCACCTTGCGGATCGCCGCCGTCAGCGGCTGCGGCGCGATCGTCCACCCGACTCGCCAGCCGGTGACGGCGTAGGTCTTCGACAGCGCATTGATCGTGACGGTGCGCTCGGCCAGACCGGGGATCGTCGCTGGCGGGATGTGGCCGCCCGTGCCGAGGTAGTGGATGTGCTCGTAGATCTCGTCGGTGAAGACATAGGCGTCGTAGGTGTTGCACAGCTCGCTCAGCAGCTCGAGCTCCGCGCGGCTGAACACCTTGCCCGTCGGGTTGTGCGGCGTGTTGACGATGACCGCGCGCGTGCGGTCGGTGAACGCCGCGCGCAGCTCGGTCTCGTCGATGGACCAGTCGGGCGGGCGCAGCTGCACGTAGCGCGGGACCGCCCCGGACAGGATTGTGTCCGGGCCGTAGTTCTCGTACCACGGCTCGAAGATGACGACTTCATCGCCGGGGTCCAGCAGCGCGAGGCAGGCGGCGATCATCGCCTCGGTTGAGCCGCAGGTGACACACACCTGCGTCTCCGGGTCGACGACCCAGCCGGGGTAGGTGCGCTCGACCTTCGCGGCGATCGCGTCACGGAACCGCTTGGCACCCCAGGTGATCGCGTACTGGTTGATGTCGGCGTCGATCGCCGCCTTCGCGGCTTCCTTGATCTCGGTCGGACACGCGAAGTCGGGGAAACCCTGTGCCAAGTTGACCGCGTCGTGCTGCAGCGCGAGCCGCGTCATCTCGCGGATCACGGACTCGGTGAACGTGTCGGCCTTGGCGCTGACCCTCACGCGATCTCCTCGACCTCGCCTGCGTCGTCGCCAAGACCTTCCCATGGACGCCGCGGCGCCCCCGCGGCGAGCCCTTCCGGGCAGACGCGCGCGAAGTCGCACCAGGCGCACATCGGACCCGGCCGCGCCGGGAACTCACGCGCGTCGCGGGCCTCCAAAGCGGTCGCGGTTGCCCGGCCGAGTTGCCGGTCGATCGACTCCGCGGTGTGGTCCCACGCGTGCACGATGCCGGTCGGCAGATGGTGCAGCTCGACCCGGCGCACCGGCCGCCGGAACATCCGCCCGACCGCGAACGCATAGATCGCGAGGGCCATCGAGCCGCGGGCGTCGTCGGTCGAGAGGGGTCGCCGGCCGGTCTTGTAGTCGACGACCACGAGCGACCCGTCTCGGTCGTCCAGCCGGTCGACTCGGCCGGAGAGGGCCAGCGCCGACGTGCGCGTTGCCACCGTTCGCTCGACGCCGAGCGGCTCGACATCGGCGTCCAGCGTCCCGACGTAGCGCCGCACGATCGCGCGACCGCGAGCCCGCCACGACTGCTCCTGAGCGGCGTCGCGGTAGCCGTCACGGATCCAGGCAGCGTCGACGAGCGCAGCGGCCGACTCCGCCGTGCGGCGGCTTCGCGGCAGCAGCCACCACGCCTTCAGCGCGTTGTGCACCGTCGCGCCGAACGAGTTGTGTGCCCACGCCGGGCCCTTCGCGGGGGTTGGCCGGTCGAGGTAGGTCAGGCGGTAGCGGCGCGGGCAGTCGAGCCACACGGCGAGCTTGGACGGCGTGCACGCGAACAACCGCTTCGGTACGCCGGGCAGCGGCAACTCGTCCACCGGCGCATTGTCTCGGCCGGGTGCGACATTTCCGCGGCAGCGCGCTAGGGCGCGGCGAACATCTCCACATGCCCGCGCACTACCGATGCCTCGAGTGTGCCCATCGCCAGCGACACGAGCCCGACATCGTTGAACATCAGCGTGCACACCGAGGCTTCGCCGAACTCCGAGGTCACGCCCTCCGCGCAATTCGCGTAGTGGTGCTGCGCGCCGAGCAGGTGGGCGACCTCGTGGGCCGCGATCTTCGCGCTCGTGTTGCTGAAGAACGTGACGGGCCCGATCGAGATGGGCGCGTCGGCGCCGTCCTCGGCATCCACCTCGCCCATCGCGAACGCCCTACTCGGGAAGCGGACGCCGCCGATGCAGTCCGCTATCCCCGCGACCGCGTCGTCGCCGCCGGATACGAGGTTGCGATCGGTCATCAGGTAGACGACGTCGGTGCCGGGCGGGCGCTTTCCGTCGCGGAACAGCGACTTGAGCGCGACGAAGAGCTTGTCCACATCGTTCGTATGGACGTCGTCGCCGTCCTCGTCGACCAGCACTCGCCGGCGCAACGACGGCAGGTAGTACGTCGGCTTGATGGTGACGTGCAGCGGGTCGTAGGCGACGCGCATCTGCGCGATGACACGCTCCGCGCGGCCGTAGTCGATGCCGTCCAAGACAACGTGCAGGTCGAGCGTCAACGGTGGCGTGCCCGGCGCCACGTGGGCAACGGACGCGGCCTCCGGGACGGGCTCGATGCAGTTGTGGACGATGTCGGGCTCGGGATCCAGGAAGGTTGTCCGCGCTGCGACACCGTTGCGCGGCCGACTCGTCTGGCTCGCCGCCACTGCGGGTGCGAAGCACACCGACGCGGCCGCGACGGACGCAACGATCGCTGTCGCGCGAAGGCTCATGGTCCGCTCCGCGTTCGCCGCGTGCACGTACCGGAGTATCCCCGCTAGGACCACGGCTGTCCCCCAGATGCGCGAGACCGAAGCTCGGCCCAGACGTAAGGCTGCGTCGTCTCGCAGCCGACGCGATAGCCGGTGAGCGCGCCGTGGTCGTCGCTCGACCCCGTCGTTACTACGCCGAGATCCGACGCGAGCTCGCGCAGGCGCGTTCTCGTCTCCGGCGTGTGGTCGGGATGGTCCACCTCGATGCCGGCGAGGCCAGCTGCGGCCATCCGCGCTATCACGTCCTCGCGCACCGTCTCCCCGCGGGTCGGCGCGCCCGGATGCGCGAGCACGGCGACGCCGCCGGCCGCGCGGATCAACGCGACCGCGTGCACCGGGTCGAGCGCGTACTTGTCGACGTACGCACGACCGCGCGCCCCGATCCACTCGTCGCTGAACGCCGCCGACACATCGGAGACGACGCCCGCGGCGACGAGCGCACGTGCAATGTGCGGGCGACCGATCGCGCCGCCGCCAGCAATCTCGCGCACCCGGTCGTGGCTCACCGGTGCGCCGAGCTCGATGAGCCGGTCGACGATGGCGTCGGCTCGCCGCTCTCGGTCGTCGCGCAGGTTGTCGCGCTCCTGGCGGAACGACGGCTCGTCCGGGTCGAAGAGATACGCCAGCACGTGCACCGACACCCGGCGGCGGTCGCCAAGCGCACCCGGCACCGCACATGAGACCTCGCACCCCGGTACGACGGTGAGCCCCGCCGGGACGGACCCGCGGGCTTCGCCCCAGCCGGCCACGGTGTCGTGGTCGGTGAGGGCGAGCACGTCGACGCCGGCGGCGCGCGCCCGGCGTAGCACCTCCGCGGGTGGGTCGGTGCCGTCGGAGGCGGTCGAGTGCGCATGCAGGTCGATCCGGCGAGGCGCGTCGCTCACAGTCGTGGCGACGGGGCCCCGAAGACCAGGTCGAGGCTGGGGTGCGCGGCTTCGCGCAGGTCATGCAGGTTGATCCCGTCGAGCAGCGCGGACGCTGCGCTGTCGGGCCAGACGACGGCCCACAGCCACAACGCCTTCGCCTCGCCCGCAAGCGCAGCGCGGTCCTCGCCCGACGCGGTCCGCCACAGTGCCGTCGGATGACCGGCCGCCTCGACCTTTACGTCGGGAGGTCCCTCGGGGGTGCCGCCCGGGTCGGTCGCCGCGAGTCCCGCGAACCGTGCGCCGAGCCCGACACCCGGCTCCTCCGCGATGAACAGCACGTCGGCCGGCCCGCCCTTGGGCGCCGGACCCGAGCAGGCGACCAGCGTCGCGCGCGCGCCCGTGCGCTCGTCGCCGGCGCTCGCGACACCAGTGACCGTCCAGTCCAGCGGCAGCGGCCACGGCACCCACACGGGCACCCGCGCGTGCGCCGCTAGGTCGGTCATCACCTTCGAGCTCGGCAGCGGGGCGACGCGGAAGGGGTGTACGTCGCCATGTCGCGCGCAACGCCACGCGCTCGACCAGAGGTTCGGCGCGCGCAGCTCGCCGGCACAGCGCGGGCAGGTGGGCGGAGTTGGCATCTCAGGATCACGGTCGCGCGCGGGAGCCGCGCGCGTCAATACCGCGGACTGGCCGCTGTCGGGTCAGCGCGTGCGGCGCACCGTACGGCGAGTGGTCGGCCGCGTGGTCGTCTCGACGACCTCGGTCTCCACAACCTCGGTCTCCACAGCCGGACGCTCGACGACCTCGCGCACAGGTGCTGGCTCGAAGTCATCGACGACAACGCGACGGCGGACGCCGCCGGTCGTGCCGCGCGAGTAGTAACGCGTCCCACCGGCGGCCGCGATGAGCGCAAGGACGATGAGCACCACGACGATGAAGATCATCAGTTCCACGGCTACCGCTCCCTCTACAGCGCCGAGCCCGACGCGGTGACGCTCTGTAACCCGACTGTGCCCGGCAGCCCTCGCCAGAAACGTCAGGCGTCGGCGTCGCGCAGCGTCGGGCGCCCGGGCTGCTCGCCCGCGGTCGCGTGCGACTGCTTGGGCACCATGACCCTGCGCCGGAACACGCACACGAGGGTGCCGTCCTGGTTGTAGCCCTTGGTCTCGACGTGGACGACGCCGCGGTCTTCCTTCGACTTCGACTCGGTCTTGTCCAGGACGGTCGTCTCGCCGTAGATGGTGTCGCCGTGGAACGTCGGCGCGACATGTCGGAGCGACTCGACCTCGAGGTTGGCGATCGCCTTGCCGCTGATGTCGGGCACCGACATGCCGAGGAGCAACGAGTAGATGTAGTTGCCGACGACGACGTTGCGCTTGAACTGCGTGGAGGTCTCGGCGTAGTTCGCGTCCAGGTGCAGCGGGTGGTGGTTCATCGTGAGCAGGCAGAACAAGTGGTCGTCGTACTCGGTCACGGTCTTGCCGGGCCAGTGCTTATAGGTGGCGCCGACCTCGAACTCCTCGAAGTACCGCCCGAACTGCATGTGCCTCCGCTAGCCGAGCCATGTCCGTCGACGTGTTCCTCGAAGGCGACGAGTTGGTGGTCCGGCTCGGTGGCTGGGACGCCGTCGTGTCGTTCAGCACCGGGGTCCGCACGCGTCTTTCCGACGTCGTCAGCGTCACCGTTGAGCCGTACAGCTTCGCGCGCCGGGAGTCGGGGATACGGCTTTGCGGAACGTGGGTCCCGTTCCTCGTCCGCTCCGGCTGGTACTACCGCTTCGAGTCCGGCTGGCAGCTGTGGTGCGTCTACCGCGCACGGTCGGTGGTAGTCATCCAACGACGCGCGAAGCGGCTACGCCGGATCGTCCTGGAGGTCCCCGACCCGGCGCGCTGCGTCGCAAGCTTGCGCGACGACACCGGGCCATGACCACTGCGGGCCGCCGGACGAGAGCGGCCGCGACCTGCGTCGCCCTCGCGTTGCTGCTCGTGGGCAGCGCTGTCGGGCACGACGACCACTTCCCGTTCGGGCCGTTCGTGATGTTCGCCTACCGCATCGACCCGCAC
>JBHELW010000234.1:0-1711 GCA_046262915.1 Mycobacteriales bacterium
CCGCTGCGCGAGCGGTTGCGCGACCGGTTCGCCGACCTGCCGGTCCGCGTGCACAACGACGCGGTCTGTGTCGCGGTGGGGGAGCACTGGCGCGGCGCGGGCCGCGGCAAGGACAACGTGCTGGGCATGGTTGTCTCGACAGGTGTCGGCGGCGGCCTCGTGCTCGGCGGTCACTTGGTCGACGGCGCCTCGGGCAACGCCGGCCACATCGGCCACGTCGTCGTCGACCCGGCGGGTCCGGAGTGCGCGTGCGGCGGCCGCGGGTGCCTCGAAGCCATCGCGCGCGGCCCCGCGGTCGTCGCGTGGGCACGCGCGAACGGGTGGGAGAACGTCGGCGGCTCGGCGCGGGACGTCACCGACGATGCGGCCCGGGGACATGCGGTGGCCCGCGCCGCGCTGGACCGCGCCGGCCGCGCGCTCGGCGTTGCCATCGCGTCCGCCACGCATCTGCTGGACCTCGAGGTCGTGGCGGTCGGTGGTGGGCTGTCCCAAGCCGGGCCGCTGCTGCTCGAGCCGCTCGAGGAGAGCTTCCGCGCGCATGCGCGGATGGACTACGCGCGCGATGTCCGCGTCGTGCCCGCGGCCCTCGGCCAGGAGGCGGGACTCGTCGGCGCGGCCGCACTGCTGCTCGCCGGCGACCGCTACTGGTCCGCCGACTGAGGACGGCGCGCGGGCCCTAGCCGGACGCCGTAGTGGTTCTGGCTGGTGTCGAGATCTCGGCGAGGAAGGCCTCGATCTCCTCCGCCACGCGCTCCGGGCGGTCCTCCGGGAGGAAGTGCCCGGCGTCGGCGATAGGCACCCACGCCGCGCCCGTCAGCTCGTCCGCCACCCGCCGGCCGTATGCCGCGCTCTCCCAGACGTCCTCCTCCGCCCAGAGGACGAGGGCTGGCGGTGGGTCGGCGCACACCAGTCGCCACGCGGCCTCCAGCGCCTGCGGGTCGACGGCACGGAGCAGCCGCAGCAGCCCGCGGCCACCGGTGGCCGACAGCAACGGTGCGGCGTAGCAGTCGAGCTCGCGCGACGTGAGCGGTGCGACCCGCAGACCGCGGGCGAGCTGCGCGCCGAGGTAGCGACGACCGAGCGCCGGCAGGCGCGCGAGCGCGGCGACCTGCAGGTCGCCGATGACGGGGGCGAGCAGCGGGACGACGACGGGCGCCGGCCACTTGTCCGCGTGCACGGGCCCGTCCATCACGACGAGCGCGGCGACGCGGTCGCGCGCGAGCGCCGTGATGTGCACGCCGACGGATGCGCCAAGGTCGTGACCGACGACCGCGACGCGGTCTACGGCGAGCTCGTCGAGCAGCCCGACGAGCAGCTGCGCCTGGCCGGCGAGGTCGTACGGCCCGGCGGTGGGGTGCTCGGAGCGGCCGAGGCCGACGAGGTCGACGGCGTAGCTGCGATGGCGGTGGCCGACGTCGCGCTGCACGTCGCGCCACAGGTATGACGACGTCGGGAACCCGTGCAGGAACAGGATCGGCACTCCCGGCCCGTCGCCGTACGCGACGACATGCAGCCGGACGCCGTCCACGACATGGTCTGCGCCCGGCAACGGGTGGTCGTCTCGCACGGGTCGCGACGGTACTCGCGCGACTGTCACCGCGCGGCCGGGCGCGAGGTGGGAAGATCCGGCTGTGGCGGTCGCGACGCGGCTCGTGGAGCTCGACGACGTGCGCGCCGCGCGCGAGCTGCTGGCCGATGTCGCGATCACGAC
>JBHELW010000235.1:0-1028 GCA_046262915.1 Mycobacteriales bacterium
GATCACCGCGGGCGTCACCTGGACGCCGCGATAGGTCGCGACGATCGCGCCGTCGGCCGCCGGCCGGTCGAGGCTCGCCGAGACCGTGCCGACCCACGCATCGACGGCCGCGCCGTCACTGCGCATCGCGAACGGGACGACGGCGCGGCCACGCAGCGCGTTCGCCCATGCGACAAGGCGCTGCGGCAGAGATCCGGTGTGGCCGTACGCCAGCGCATCGGTCACCGCGCGGTCGACGTCGGGTGCGATCGCGAGCTCGCCGTTCGTCGTGATCCACGCGAGTCCGTCAGGCCCGCGCACCGTGACGCTCGCCGCCGCCCACGGCCGCGCCGCCTCTTGCACGAGGCGCTCGTGCAGGTCGGCCGCCCGCAGCGTGCCGGCCTCGACGCCGGCGACCGTCACCCGCGGGAGCGCGCGGTCCGCGAACACGGCGTCGACGCCGAGTCCGATCGCACAGAGTGCGACGGCGGCGATCAGCGGCAAGAGCGCACGCCTCCACGGCGATGCGGTCGAGTAGCGCTCGACGGGCTTCGCGATGACCGCCAAACGGACCTCCGTTGGGGACTTGCCGCCCCCGCTCCGAGCGACCAACCCCGCGCTCTATCGACGTAGCGATCGTGCGGGCGGTTCCCGCAGCGCGCATCACCGTTCGACTGGCATAAGTCGTACCGGCAGCCTTCCGACCGACCGGCCGCTCCAGCCGTTACCGCTCCGACACAAACCGGGATCCCGTCCGCACGGCACGCACCTGTAATGCGGCACGCGGCGCGATGCGCTTAGCAGTAACGCGACCGAGGAGGGCTTGGCCCGACGAGGGAGCGACCACCAGCCGTGAGCGCTCGGCGACGCGCGGAGGCGAAGCCGACGCGCCGAGCTGATTGAAAGAGAACGGCCCGGCGGTCCAGGGGAGCAGGAACCGCCGGGCCGAAAGGCGTACTGGCCGACGGGCGGGCCGGCCAGGGCCTGACTCAGTGAGGGGGTGCTAGCTGCACCCCGTGGTCTCGCCACAGTTCTCGCACTTGTGGCAG
>JBHELW010000236.1:0-4322 GCA_046262915.1 Mycobacteriales bacterium
CGACGCGCTCTTCGGCGACTTCCGTCAGGTCGATGCGTCCGCGACGCGGCGGGTGGGCGGGCTCGGGCTCGGGCTGTCGTTCGTACGCCGGGTGGCGACGGCCTTCGGCTTCACCGCCGACGTCGAGTCGTCGCCGGGCAAGGGCTCGCTCTTCTGGCTCGACCTCCCCGTCGCAAAGCCCGCGCGCGCGACCCGCGCCGCGCGCCCCCGCTCGCACGCCTGACCGCCCCCGTAGACCGAACTGTGTGCGGGATCGGACACGCGCCCGCAGGACGGCGCACACGGTTCGCGTGAACTACTTGTCGATCGTCGTGCGCCGGAAGCGCAGCACGATCGCGCACGACCCGGGCCGAAGCTTCGACGAGGCCAGCTTCTCGGCGTCGCGATCCAGGGGGTCGTCGCCGCCCGGCTCGGTCCACGAGATGACGAGCGACGTCGGGCCCGGCCCGGTGTAGGTCACGAAGATCATGTCGGCAGGGCCGAAGTGGCCGTCGTGGTTCACGTCCGGGCGCTTTCGCGGCGGGCGCCTGGTGAAGCGGTCCCAGTGACGCTCGACGATGTAGCTCAGCCCAGGGGGCCAGATGTTGTCGTTAACCGACCAACCGGCAGCGCGGAGACGTTCGTCGAGGGCGAGTGCGTGGCCGCGCCACGACGTGACCGTGCCGGCTGTGCGCACGCGAGTGGCACTCGCCTCGCAGAACAGATCGAATTCGTTAGAGACGGTCCAGCTGTGTTCGCCGACGGAGCACCTGTCGTCCACCTTGCTGAAGAGCGCGCGCGATGGCCCGAAGATCGGTGCGAGCAGGTCGAGGTCAAACGCGTCTGCCTGCGCCGCCAACCGGGCGCGGCCCGCCGCGCGCGCTCGAACAATGGCCGGGTCGTCCAGGTGCGGCTTCGGGCGCAGCACGTCCCACAGCGTGACCGCGGTGCGTGCCGCGAGCACGAGCGCTAGGGCGGCGGAAACCGCGATGGCGATTCGGCGCACGGCTGTCCGCCTCCGAGACGGATTGCGCTCCGTGCTCTCAGGCACGCGTCGAACCTACGCACACGGCGTTTGGTCCGGGAAGCTACGGTGAGCGCGTGGTGACGCGGGCGGGGGCGAGGCGGCGCTCGCCGTTCCTCGTGCCGGCGATCCTCGTGCTGCTCCTCGTGATCGTCGTCGCGCTGCGCCTCGCCGGCGTCTACACCGACCTGCTGTGGTTCCGCGAGGTCGGCGCGAGCAGCGGCGTCGGCTACTCCCGGGTGTTCAACACGATCCTCAAGACGCGCATCCTGCTGTTCTTCCTCTTCGGCGCGCTGATGGCCGCGCTGGTCGGCGCGAACCTGTTCATCGCGTACCGGCTGCGCCCGCCGTTCCGCGCGATGTCGCTCGAGCAGCAGGCCGTCGAGCGCTACCGCGTGCTCGTCGAGCCCTATCTACGCCGGGCCTTCATCGCCGGCGCGATCGTCATCGGCGTCTTCGCCGGTCTCGGTGTCAGCACGCAGTGGCGGGTGTGGCTCACCTGGCGCAACGCCGCGGCGTTCGGCGTCAAGGACGCAACGTTCCACCGCGATGTGTCCTACTTCGCCTACACCTACCCGTTCCAGCGCATGGTGCTCGGCTTCCTGTTCAGCGCGCTGCTGCTCTCGCTCATCGCCGCGGCCGCGGTGCACTACCTCTTCGGCGGTATCCGCCTGCAGTCGCGCGGCGAGAAGGTCATCGCCGCCGCGAAGGCGCACCTGTCCGTTCTGCTCGGACTGATCGTGCTGCTCAAGGCGTTCGCCTATCGGCTCGACACGTTCGGCCTCGCGTTCTCCGACCGCGGCGTCGTGAAGACCGGCGCGTCCTACACCGATGTCCACGCGCGGCTGCCCGGCCTGCGACTGCTCACCGTCATCTCGCTCATCTGCGCGGTGCTCTTCATCGCCAACCTGCGCTCGCGCGGGTGGGGCCTGCCGGCCGTCGCGTTCGGGCTGCTCATCCTGTCCAGCGTCCTCGTCGGCGGCATCTACCCCGCGATCGTCCAGCAGCTGCGCGTCCGTCCCAACGAGGTCAAGGCCGAGGCGCCCTACATCGCCCGCAACATCGCGGCCACCCGCGACGCCTACGACCTCAACGAAGTCAGCGTCTCGCCGTACGCGGCGAAGACCACAGTCACGCCGGCGCAGCTGCGCGCGGACAAGACGACGATCCCCAACGCGCGGCTGCTCGACCCGAGCGTGCTGAAGAAGACCTTCGAGCAGCTGCAGGGCATCAAGGGCTACTACCGCTTCCCGACGACACTCGACATCGACCGCTACACCGACAAGGGAGACACGCAGGACTACGTCGTGGGGCTCCGCGAGCTCGACCAGTCCGGGCTCGCCGCGGACCAGCAGAACTGGCTCAACCAGCACCTGATCTTCACGCACGGCTACGGCTTCGTCGCGACGCCCGCGAACCGCGTCGACATCGACGGCAAGCCGGTGTTCACCGAGGGCGACATCCCGCCGCACGGGTTCCTGCGCATCGACCAGCCGCGCATCTACTACGGCGAGGCAACGACGAGCTACGCCGTGGTCGGCACGTCGCAGCCGGAGTTCGACCGGCCGACGGGCACCGCCGGCGGGCAGGAGAGCTTCAACTACGTGACCGGCGGCGGGAAGGGCGGCGTCAGCGTCGGCGGGTTCGGCCGGCGGCTTCTCTATTCGCTGCGCTACCGCGACAAGAACCTGCTGCTGTCGAGCGCGATGGGCAAGGACTCGCGGATTCTCTACATCCGCAAGCCGGTCGACCGCGTCCGCAAGGTCGCGCCGTACCTCAAGTTCGACACCGACCCCTACCCCGCGGTGATCGACGGACGCACGGTGTGGATCGTCGACGGCTACACGACGAGCAACTCCTACCCCTACGCCGAGCGGCTCGGCTTCGGCACTGCGACGACCGACGCGCGCGGCAACCTGCAGACGCCGGCGACGATCAACTACATCCGCAACTCCGTGAAGGCGACGGTCGACGCGTTCGACGGCACCGTCACGCTCTACCGCTGGGATGAGGATGACCCAGTGCTCAAGACCTGGGAGAGCGTCTTCCCCGGCACCGTGCAGCCGCGCTCGGCGATGTCAGCGTCGCTGCTCGCGCACGTCCGCTACCCCGAGGACCTGTTCAAGGTGCAGCGCGAGCTGCTGGGCCGCTACCACGTGACCGACGCGCGCGACTTCTACTCCAAGCAGGACTTCTGGTCGGTGCCGAGTGACCCGACCGTGCAGAACTCCGCGACGAAGCAACCGCCGTACTTTCTCTTCATGCAGGTGCCCGGGCAGCGCGCCGCGCAGTTCAACCTGACCTCCGCGATGGTGCCGCGCGGCAAGGAGAACCTCGCGGCGTTCATCTCGGTCTCCGGTGACCAGGCGGACTACGGGCACATCCGCGTGCTGCAGCTGCCGAGCGAGACGACGATCAACGGACCGGCGCAGGTGGTCTCGCGCTTCGAGAGCAACACGCAGTTCTCGCGCGACCAGACGCAGCTGTCCGGGGGCACGTCCGACCTGCGGCTCGGCAACCTGCTCACGCTGCCGGTCGGCGGCGGCCTGCTCTACATCCAGCCGGTCTACGTCGAGAGCCGTGGCGTCAGCGGCTTCCCGCAGCTGCGCCGCGTGCTCGTCGGCTTCGGCGACAAGATCGGTTACGCCGACACGCTGCGCGAGGCGCTCGAGCAGGCGCTCGGCGCGGGCGCGGGTGGCGCCGCGCAGGAGCCCGGCACGAACGTCGGCGGCGGCGGGGGCGCCGTGTCTGCCGACCTGCTCGCCGCACTGCGCGACGCACACAAGGGCTACGACGATGGCCAGGCGGCGCTGCGCCGCGGCGACTTCACGGCGTACGGCGAAGCGCAGAGCCGCCTCGCCGACGCCCTGCGCCGCGCGACGGCGGCGTCTCGCCGTAGCGGCTCGCCATCACCCTCGCCGTCGCGCAGCTGAGCGGTCGGGAAACCGTCAGGCAGGTAACGCGTCCGTCTCGGGGACCGCGCGGTGACGCAGGCCTGGCGCGGCGACGAGCACGGCGAGGGCGAGCAGTGCGGCGACGGCGCCGAAGAGGAACGCCGGCCGCGGGCCGTAGCGATCCCACAACCCGCCCGCGATGAGGCTCGCGGGCAGCACGAGCAGACCGCTGGCCGCGGCGTACAAGCCGTACGCCGCACCGCGCCGCTCGGCCGGCACGAGCGCCGCGACCCACGCCTTCACCGTGCCTTCCGCGGACGCGTAGTAGAGGCCGTAGACGACGAAGAGCGCCCACAGCTGCCACGGCCGGTCGGCGAAGGCGAACCCCGCGTAGACCGCCGCGTAGACGCTCCACGCCATGAGCA
>JBHELW010000237.1:0-3078 GCA_046262915.1 Mycobacteriales bacterium
ATCGTCGGCATCGTGCTGGCGTCCGGGCCGGAGCTACGCGGCGGCGCTGCCGCGCGCTCGTCGGTCGCACTGGCGGGCTTCGCCGCGGCCGGGTTCGGCACAGTGCTCGTCGCCCTCGCGGAGGGCAGCCGGACCAGCGTCGCGATGACGTTGCTCGCGATGCGCGCCGTGACCGCGGTCTGCGGCGGGGTTGCGATCGCGGTGCTGCTCGCGCTGCGTCGCGGCATCGGTCCGGCGTGGCCGGCGGGTCGCGAACGCTGGACACTCGGACTCATCGGACTCGGCGACGCGGGCGCGACCGGCGCGTACAGCGTCGCGACGACAGGTGGTCTGGTGTCGGTGGTCGCCGTGCTGGCGTCGCTCTACCCGGTCACAACGGCGCTGCTCGCGCGTGAGCTGCATGGCGAGCGGCTCCGCCGTATCCAAGTCGCCGGAGTGGTCGCGGTCCTCGGCGGCGTCGTGCTGCTTGTGGCGGGCTGACCGCTCGTTACGCCGCGCTGGTCCGCCGGCCCGAACGCCCGCGCCGCGGCGCTTCCGATGTCGCGACAACGTCGACCTCGGTCCACGGGCCGGCGAGGTAGATCGCGCCGCAGTCGATGCAGATCACCTCAGGGCAGTCGACACCGTGCTCGACGCAGTCGGCCAGCACCTCGAACTGCGTGTCGGCCGCGCAGACCGTGCAGTAGCGCGTGACGAGCAGCACGGGGACCTCCGGTAGTGCGACACCTGACCACCGTCAATGGTGCCGGGTGGGTCGGACAGTTTCCGGGAGGTCGGGCGCGCGCGTGTCGTGCGACGATCGGTTCGTGACCGACCTACTGACGGCGGACCCAGTGCTGACCGACAAGGGGGACTCCGCGTTCGTCCGCGCGTGCCGCGGTGAGCACGTGCCGTTCACGCCCGTGTGGTTCATGCGCCAGGCCGGGCGCGCCCTGCCGGAGTACCGCGCACTGCGCGAACGCTTCGGGATGCTCGAGAGCTGCCTGAACCCCGACCTCGTCACGGAGATCACGCTGCAGCCGGTGCGGCGCCTCGGGGTCGACGCGGCGATCCTCTTCAGCGACATCGTCGTGCCCTTGCGCGCGGTGGGCATTGCCCTCGACATCCAGCCAGGTGTCGGCCCGGTGATCGACGAGCCGTTCCGACGCGTCGCCGATGTCGACCGGCTGCACGCGCTCGACCCGGAGGCCGACGTGCCGTACGTCCTCGAGGCCGTGCGCGCACTGCGCAAGGAGCTCGCCATTCCGCTGATTGGGTTCGCGGGCGCGCCCTTCACGCTGGCGAGCTACCTCATCGAGGGTGGCCCGTCGAAGACGTACGCGCGGACGAAGGCGTTCATGTACGCCGAACCGGGCGCGTGGGCGGACCTGCTCGATCGGCTGGCGGGCATCACGATCGCCTACCTGCGCGCGCAGGTCGACGCAGGTGCGGACGCGGTGCAGGTCTTCGACTCGTGGGCGGGTGCACTGTCCGCCGCCGACTACGCCGAGTACGTGCTGCCCGCGTCGCGCAGAATCTTTTCGGCGCTCACCGGCCTCGGCGTACCACGCATTCACTTCGGCCTCGGCACGGGCGAACTGCTGTCGCTCTTTGCGGCAGCAGGAGCGGACGTGGTCGGCGTGGACTTCCGCGTGCCGCTCGACGAGGCGGCCCGCCGAGTCGGCAGCGACGTCGCACTGCAAGGCAACCTGGACCCGGCGGTCTGCCTCGCGGACTGGGAACTCGTCGCGGATCGGACGCGCGAGGTCCTCGCCCGCGGGCGCGCCGCGAAAGGTCACGTGTTCAACCTCGGTCATGGTGTCCTGCCAGACACGGATCCCGACGTGCTGCGGCGGATCGTCGGGCTGGTCCACGAGGAAACCGAGGCGTGACGGCATCCGTCGGTGTGGTCGCGATGGCTTACGGCACGCCACGTGACCGCGACGACATCGCGCGCTACTACACCGACATTCGGCGCGGTCACCCGCCGACCCCGGAGGCGCTTGCCGAGCTCGTCGCGCGCTACGACGCCATCGGCGGCACGTTCCCGCTGCGCGCGATCACCGAAGCGCAATGCACCGAACTGCAGCGCGCGCTCGACGCGCTCGACCCGGGCTGTTACGCCGTGTCGCTCGGCCAGAAGCACTCGGCCCCGACCGTCGAGGATGCGGTCGGCGCCGTGGCCGCGGCTGGTGTCGGCTCGGTCGTCGGGCTCGTGCTCGCCCCGCACTACTCGGCGTACTCCGTCGGCCAGTACGCCGCGCGCCTCGCGGCCGCGGCGGGCGACCTGCCGGCGACGACGATCGAGTCGTGGCACCTCCTGCCGGAGTACCTCGACTTCCTCGCGGCGGCGGTGCGCGGGGCGCAGCAGCGGCTCGGCGTCACC
Source organism: Mycobacteriales bacterium (assembly GCA_046262915.1). Taxonomy (GTDB): domain Bacteria; phylum Actinomycetota; class Actinomycetes; order BP-191; family BP-191; genus JBHELW01. Next base: position 2,366 of record JBHELW010000237.1, read on the forward strand.
GCGGAGGTCGTCTTCACCGCACACTCCTTGCCCGCCCGCATCGCGCAGACGGGCGATGCCTATCCCGCGCAGTTGGCGGCCACCGCAGCTGCCGTCGCAAGCCGGGTGGGGTGTGATCGTTGGTCCGTCGCGTGGCAGAGCGCCGGCCGCACCCCGGAACCATGGCTCGGGCCGGACATCGGCACGGTCATCAACGAGCTCGCGCAGCAAGGCGTTCCGGGTGTCGTCGTCTGTCCGTGCGGTTTCGTCGCCGACCATCTGGAGGTCATTTACGACCTCGACATCGAGGCCGCGTCGATCGCCCGCGACGCGCGCATCGCCTTCGCTCGCACCCGCTCCCTCAACGCGGACGCCACCGTGGTGCGCGCGCTTGCCAACGTCGTGGCAGCGGCCGCGACTGCGCCGGCGGCGACCGCCCGCGCGCCCCGACGCCACTGATCGCGATGTACACCGGCGATGCGACCTGGCCGCGAGTCGTTGTCGTTGGCGGCGGCATCTCCGGGCTCGCGACTGCGCTCGAGCTGACCAGCGGTGAGCCGCGGGTGCAGGTGAGCCTCTTCGAGGCGGATGCCCGGCTGGGCGGGAAGTTGCATACCGCTGATCTCGCGGGGCTGCCGGTGGAGTCCGGTGCCGACGCATTCCTCGCCCGCGTGCCCGAAGGAACAGCGCTGGCGCGCCGCGTGGGGCTCGGCGACGAGCTGATCAGCCCCGCG
>JBHELW010000238.1:0-22703 GCA_046262915.1 Mycobacteriales bacterium
GCGTTCCGGCTGCTCATGCTCGCCTATGCCGGCGTGCTGCTCGTCAGCCTGGGCAACCAGTTCTTCGACTCCAACCGCGACCTGGCTGCTGCCCGCGCGCGCGCCGGCCGCAGCGCGGAGAAGCAGAACGCGCAGTTCCAGGAGGGCATAGCACGGTGTGAGGGCGCGAAGGCCGCTGGGCAGTTGCCTGTCGACGTCGAGTGCGGGCCCCCCGTCGGCAGCGAGAAGCTGACGGCGCCGCCCGAGGCCTTCTACAACGATCCGCGCTTTGACTTCCGCCGCGAGACACCGCCGCATGTGAAGGTCATCGGCGGGACGCTCGCGCTCATCGGCTTCCTCGTTGGTGCGACGTTCGCGGGCGCGGACTGGTCCAGCGGCACGGTGCAGTCGTTGCTCTTCTGGGAGCCGCGCCGACTGCGCGTCATGGCCGCGAAGATCGCGGCGCTGCTCACGGTGATCGCCGGCGCCGCCGTCACGCTGCTCGCCTTGCTGACGGGGATCGAGTACCTAACCGCGGTGGTGCGCGGGGTCGTGGGTGACCCAACCGTCGGGTTCTACGCCAGCCTGGGTCTCACCGGTCTGCGAGCGGTCGCTCTCGCCGCGTTCGGCAGCGCGCTCGGTCTGGGTTTCGCCGGCCTGACGCGCAACACCGGCGCGGCACTCGGGGTCGGCTTCCTTTACTTCGCCGTGGCCGAGAACGCCGTGCGCGGGTTGCGCCCCGGCTGGCGTCGGTTCCTCGTGGGCGAGAACGTCAACGCCTGGCTGGACAAGGCGATCGTGCTCGCCGACCCGCACGCGCAGGCGCGCGGCAGCGAGTTCGTCGCCGTGCCACGGGAGGGGTTCCGACTGACGATGGGGCGGTCCGGGCTAACTCTCGGGCTCTATGCGCTGACGCTGCTCGTCGTGATGACCGAGCTGTTCCGGCGCCGCGACGTGACCTAGGCGCATGGCCGTCAGGGTCGGTTCGACGCACCCGGCTGAGGTCGCGACCGCGTCTACGCCGGTGGCACACACGGCGGGCGATGTGCTGCTGCTGGCGCGCCAGTCGCGGGACGCCGACGAGCTCAGTGCACGCACGTCGGTGTGCCGCGCCTGCCCGCGGCTGGTCGCGTGGCGCGAGGAGGTCGCGCGCACCCGGCGCGCATCATTCGCGGCAGAGGACTATTGGGGACGCCCTGTCCCGTCGTGGGGTCCGGCGGACGCGTCGATGGCGATCGTTGGCCTCGCGCCAGCGGCGCACGGCGGCAACCGCACGGGTCGCATGTTCACAGGCGACCGCAGCGGCGACTGGCTGTTCGCCGCGCTCTGGCGCGCCGGTCGCGCGTCACACCCGACGGCAACCGCCGCGGACGACGGCCTCGAGCTCTACGGCGTGCGCATCGTCGCGTCAGTGCACTGCGCGCCACCGGCGAACAAGCCACTGCCGGTCGAGCGCGACACCTGTCGGCCGTGGCTGGTGCGCGACCTCGAGCTGTTGCGCCCGACGCTGCGGTCCGTCGTAGTCCTCGGCGGGTTCGCCTGGCAGTCGGTATGGCCGGCGCTGGCGGCCGCGGGCTACTCGATCCCATCGCGACGAACGTCGTTCGGACACGGCACCGAGGTCGCGCTGCCGGATGGGCCGCTCGTCGTCGGCTGCTATCACGTGAGCCAGCAGAACACGTTCACGGGCAAGCTCACCGAGCCGATGCTTGACGCGGTCTTCGCGCGCGCGGCGGCTCATCGGCGTTAGCGTCGAGGCGCCCCCGTATCCCAATCGGCTAGAGGAGCGCCGCTTAAAACGGCGTCAGTGTGGGTTCGAGTCCCACCGGGGGCACCGAGGCGCTAGGCGCCTTCCTGGACCGGGATGATCTCGTCAGCAACGAGACCGTGCGCCTCGCGATGCACCGTCGTCGCAGTCTCTGCGTCCGGCGCCTCGACGAGACAGAACACCTTGCCTGAGCCCTCGTCGAACCAGTAGTTCTTGTAGTTGACGCCGTACTTGGCCTGCGTCTCGAGGTCAGCCTTGTGCGCACCGGCAACCGCGTCAGCCGTGAGGCCATCGACCTTGTGGTGTACGTCCATGAACAGCGGCATGCGTGTTCCCCCTGCAGCGGGCGCGGCGGCGATCCGTCGCGCGACTGGGTAAATATGTCCTGCCGACCGATCATTCGCCAACACCTACGATTCGTCAGCGATGACCAAGACGCGACTCGAGGCGTTCAGCGACGCCGTAATCGCCATCATCATGACCGTGATGGTGCTGGAGCTCACCGTCCCGGAGGAGGCCGGTTGGCAGGCGCTCCGCCCGCTGGTTCCGAAGTTCCTCACCTACCTGCTGAGCTTCGTCTTCCTCGGCATCTACTGGAGCAACCACCACCACCTCATCCAGGCCGTGCGTCGCGTCAACGGGCGGCTGCTCTGGGCCAACCTGCACCTGCTCTTCTGGTTGTCCCTTACGCCGTTCGTCACGGGATGGATGGGCGAGAACGACTTCGCCGCCGCACCGACCGCGGCCTACGGAATCGTGTTACTGCTCTCCGCAGTCGCCTACTACGTGCTGCAGTCGACGATCCTCGCGGCGCACGACGCAGCCTCGCCGCTGCGCGTTGCGCTCGGGCGTGACGTCAAGGGCAAGATCTCGCCGGTCTGCTACGCCGTCGCGATCCCGTTGGCGTTCGCCGCCCGTTGGGTTTCGCTCGCCCTCTACGTCTTGGTCGCACTGATGTGGCTCGTTCCCGACCGGCGGATCGAGACGCTCTTCGAAAGCGTGGGAGGTGAGCACGATGCAGGCAGCTGAGCTCCGCGCCCTGCAGCAGCCGCTGAAGGAGCAATACCGCGCAGAGCCGTCCGCAGCGCTGGTGACGCTGCGCGCGGAAGGCCACCTCGGTGACGAAAGCGTCAGCTGCTCGGTCGCCACCGGGCGCGCGCTCGTCGAGGCGGGGCTGCATCCGGCGACGGGTGGCGACGGTTCGCTCGCGTGTTCCGGCGACATGCTGCTGCAGGCGCTGGTCGCGTGCGCCGGAGTGACGTTGCGGGCCGTCGCGACGTCCATCGGCGTCGACGTGACGGCCGGCACGGTGCGCGCGGAAGGCGACCTCGACTTCCGCGGCACGCTCGCCGTAGCGAAGGACGCGCCGGTCGGCTTTCGTGCGATCCGGCTGACGCTCGACCTGCAGACCGACGCAACCGCGGAGCAGGTCGAGACTCTGGTCAAGCTGACCGAGCGTTACTGCGTCGTCTTCCAGACGCTGCGCACTACGCCGCAGCTCACCGTCGCGGTTGACTAGCCGCACCATGGGTCACCGGGGAACGGGCTAGCCCTCGCGGTCCGGTCCGGCTCGAGAAATGCTGACTCGTACGAGCACGCGCTGGTCGCGCTTCATCGCGGCGCGGTAGTCGTCCCAGTCCGGATGTTCGCCGCGGATCTGGCGGTAGTAGTCGACGAGCAACTCCATCGCGTCGGGCAGCGAGACGATCTCGGCCTCGCCTTCGACGTAGACCCATTCGCCGACGAAGCCGTCGTTCATGACACAGAGCCAGACGTGTGGGTCGCGACGCAGGTTGCGGACCTTGTAGGCGGTCTCGCGGCTGCTGATCGTGACGTGGCCATCGGCATCGACTCCGACTGTCAGCGGGCTGAGCTGCACCCCGCCGTCCGCGCGGCGGGTCGCCAGAACCGCGCGGTGGTTGTTGGCGACGAACTCGCGCGCCTTGTCGAGATCCATCACGTCGCTCCGTCCTCCGCCCGGCGGCCGGGGGATGTGACGATGCTGACATGGGGCGAGTCGGCTACGCCGCGATCAGCGTCACGCTGCTCCTGCTCGTCGCCTGCCGAGTCAACACCGGTCGCCAGCCGGCGCCCGGGTCCGCAGGACCGACGGTCGGTGCGCGCAGCGCGGTGGGATCAGCAACCCGACCGCCCGCCGCACTCAACGGTCCACCCGTCCTCGTCCGCGTCGGCACGTTCGACAGGCCGCTCTACGTCACCAGCCCACCTGGCGACGCGCGGCTCTTCGTCGTCGAGCAGGCTGGCCGGGTGCGCGTCGTCAAGGGCGGCGCGACGCTGGGCGCCCCGTTCCTGGACATCTCCGCCGACACCCGTGCCGGTGGTGAGCGCGGGCTGCTCTCGATTGCGTTCGCGCCCGACTATCCATCGACGGGTCTCTTCTACGTCGACTACACCGACCGCAGCGGCGACACGCATGTCGTCGAGTTTCGCGTCGACGCTGCCAACCCCGACCGCGCCGACGTCGGCACCCGGCGCGAGCTGCTATTCGTCCGCCAGCCCTACGCGAACCACAACGGCGGGTTGCTGCTCTTCGACCCGAGTGGCGCGCTCCTCATCGGCCTGGGGGATGGCGGCTCCGGCGGCGATCCCGACTTCCGCGCCCAGAACCTCGGCGACCTGCTCGGCAAGATCCTGCGCGTCGATCCGAAACCCGCGGCGGGTCGGCCGTACGGCATCCCCCGCGACAACCCCTTCGTCGCGCGCCGCGGAGCGCGACCCGAGGTGTGGGCCTACGGCCTGCGCAACCCGTGGCGCTTTAGCTTCGACGCTGCCGATCGGCTCTGGATCGGCGACGTCGGCCAGAACCGCGTCGAGGAGATCGACGTCGTCGCACCCGACCGCCAGTCCGGCGCCAACTACGGGTGGAGCGTCTACGAAGGCGACGAGGGGTTCAGCAACCGGCCGCTCACCCGCGCCGGGCCCCTGATCACACCGGTGGTGACGTACCGCAACGGGTCGGACGGGCGCTGCTCCGTGACCGCCGGCGGCGTCTACGCCGGCAGCGCGGCGACGTTGCGGAACTCGTTCGTCTACGGCGACTACTGCAGCGCCGACATCTGGTCGGTCCGGCTGCGCGGCGACGGCCGAGTGACGACGCCGACGCGGTTGCCGATCTCCGTGCCCTCGCTCTCGTCGTTCGGCACCGACTCGAACGGCGAGATGTACGTCACGTCACTGGCCGGCGGCGTCTGGCGCATCGCCGCCGGACGCTGACGCACAGCCCACCCCCACTTGACTGGCTGCGACTACCGCCCCACCGGCGTGTCGCGGTAGTCCTGGCCAGTCAAGTGACGAATGGGCGGGTGTAGACACGGCGTCGTGGGGGAGCCCCGCGACGCGCTTCGCATCCGGCTGCTCGGGGGGCTGGAGATCGAGGGCGTTGAGCAGCGCGCGCTCGGCAGTCGCAAGGCGCGGCTGCTGCTCAAGGTGCTCGCCCTCGCGCGGGGCGCGATGGTTCCGACCGATGTGCTCGTCGATCGGTTGTGGGGCGAGGACCCACCGGCACGGCCGGGTGACCAGGTCAGCGTGCTCGTCAGTCGCCTCCGGAACGTGCTAGGTGCGACCCGGCTGCCGCGCGGCGACGGCGGGTACACGCTTGTCGTCGACTGGCTCGACGTCGACGAGCTTGCCCGGCTCGTCGCCGAGGCTGACCGGCGGCTCAATGCGGGTGGCGCCACGGCCGCGCTCGCGGCAGCGGCGGCGGCGGTCGCGCTGGTGCGCGGACCGCTGCTGCCCGACGAACCGGACGCCGAGTGGGTCGAGGCAGAGCGCGCGGCAGCGCTGCGGCTGGCGGCCCGCGCGCGGCTGGTCGCGGCCGACGCGGCGCTGCGCACCGGCGCGACGGGTGAGGCAGCGCACCTCAGCGCGGCGGTGCTCGACGACGATCCGTACGACGAGTCGGCGCTCCGTCTTTATATGCGGGCCTGCGGGGTGGCCGGCCGCCCGGCTGCGGCGCTCACGGCGTACGACAAAGTGCGCCGACGTCTCGCCGACGAGCTCGGTACGGATCCGGCGCCGGCGACCGTTGCGCTTTATGAGCAGTTGCTGCAGTCGGGCACCGTGGAGCTGGCCGAGCCCGGTACGGCTGTTGAACCGCAGTGGACGCTGCCCGGCCGCGACCGCGAGCTCGCGGCACTGGACCGCGCGCTGGACGCCGCCGCGACCCGCGCGCAACTCGTCGTGGTCGAGGGCGAGGCCGGGATCGGAAAGTCGCGGCTGCTCGACGAGTGGGCGCAGCGCGTCCACGCCTCGGCCGCGGTTCTCCGCGGCCGGTGCGACGTGCTCGGTCGCTCGCTCCCGCTGCAGGCGATCCTCGACGCGCTGGTCAGCGCGCTGCGCGGGCTCGACAAGCAGAGCGTCGACGAGCTGCTCGGCGCCGATGCTGCTGTCGTGGGGCCGCTGCTCGGCTTCGGCGGCGCGGTCGCGGGCGTCGACGCCCTCGCGAACGAACAGCTCAGCCAAGCGGTGGTTTTCGCCGCCGTCCTCGAGGTGCTGTTGCGCCTGGCCGGCAGCCGCACGGTCGTGCTGCTCGTCGACGACGTGCACCTTGCCGACGATGCGACGACCGCATGGCTCGGCTTCGCCGTCCGCCGAGCCACCCACCGGCGGCTGCTGCTCGTCGTCGCGCGCCGCGTCGGGCAGGGACCCACGGTGCGCGCGGATGCCACGATCACGCTCGGGCCGCTCGACCGCGTCGCCGCCGAGGCCGCGGTCGGCGCCGACCGCGCGGCCGCGGTTTACGAGCGCAGTGGCGGCAACCCCTTGTTCCTGCTCGAGCTGGCCGCCGCCGGGACGGACGGCGTACCCGAGTCGCTCCGCGCCGCCGTGGCGCAGCGCTGCGACGCGCTCGGTGAGCCCGCATCGACGCTCCGGGCGGCCGCGGTCCTCGGTCCCGAGATCGACCTCGAGGTGCTTGGCGCGACGCTGCATCGCGCGCCCGCGCAGCTGCTCGACGACCTGGAAGCCTCGGCACGTGCCGGTCTGCTCAGCGAGAGCGGCACGAGGTTCGTGTTCCGCCACGAGCTCGTCCGCGAGGCGCTGGAAGCGGACACCGGTGCCGCCCGTCGCGCCCTGCTGCACCGGGCGGCGCTGTTCGCACTGCGCGGTCGGGGCAACGCCGACGCACTCGCTGTCGCGTTCCACGCGGAGCAGGCCGGCGAGCTCGAGGTCGCCGCGGACGCGCTCTGCGACGCCGCGGTTCAGGCAACCCAGCGCTACGACTACGCCGCCGCGGCCACGCTGCTCGATCGTGCCGCGACTCATGTCGAGCTGCCGCGGGTGCGCCGGATTCGCGCGCAAGTCAGCCTGTTGCGCAACGACCGCGCAGCGGCCGTTGATGAAGCGGCGGCGATACTGGCGGCCGCGCCCGAGGACCCAGATGCGCTCGAGGTAGCAGCCCAGGTGGCGTACTACGCGCAGCGCGACTTCGCGCGCGCGGCACAGCTGAGCGAGCAGGCCGCAAAGCGTGCATCGAGCGACGATCAGCGCGCGCGCTGCCTCGGCTTTGCCGGCCGGGCCATGCACGCCGCCGGACGGCTCGCCGACGCAGACGCGTACTTCGACCTGGCCGGCGACACGGTGCCGTCGGCGCGGACCTATCGCGGGTCGCTGCGGCTGCACCAGGGCCGGCACGAGGAAGCGCTCGAGCTGCTGACCGGTGACGACCGGAGCGACAGCCCATTCGACTTCGCGCCGGCGCTCTCGGCGATGCTGCGCGGGCTAGCGCTCGCCGGGCTCGGCCGCCCGCTCGCGGCACTCGCGGAGATGGATCGGATGGATGCGCACGTCACGCGGCGCGGTCTCGCGCGCTACGGCGGGCGCTCGGATAACTGCCGCGGATACGTGCTGCGCAACCTGGGTGCACTGCACGTTGCGGACGACTGGAACGTCCGCGGCGGCGAACATGGCCGGTCGTCACGTCAGGACGAGCCCCAGGCGCATTCGCTGCTCGACCTGGCCGACTCGCAACTCGAACGCGGCGATCTTGGCGAGGCGGCGCGGCTCCTCGATGCCGCGCAGCACTTCCAGCAGGTCGCCCACACCTATCAGTGGCGGCACGTCTTGCGTAGCAGGCTGCTGCGCAGCCGGTTACTGCTCGCGGCGGGTGACTACACGGCGGCCGAGGAGCAAGCCGTCGCGGTGCGCGACGAGGCGCAGGGGTTCGGCGTGCCGCGCTACGAGCTCTTCGCCCGGCTGGCGATCGCGCAGGCGAGGTTGCGCGGCGGCGGGACCGTCGATCTTGATGCGGTCGCGGCCGACCTCGGCGGACTCGACGGACTCGCCGGCATGGACGCGTGGCGCGTTACCGCCGACGTGGCGGCCGATGCCGGCGTAGCGGCGTGGCGGTCACTCGCGGAGCAGCGCGTCGCGCTGCTCGCGGCCACTGCCGGGCCGTACGCCGAGACGCTCCGCGACTACGCCACCGTTCGGTTCGACCGGCAGCGCACCGTTACCCGCACCACCTGACCGTCCCCTGCATGCACGGACCTTGCAGCGCGGGCTGCAGATTCACTGCAAGCCGCGTGAGCAGTCTGCCCCTCGGACGCCGGCCGCGCGGCCGGCGACGCAGAGAGGGGACGCCAAATGAGTGTCGACGAGCAGCGGCTGAACGAGTTCATGGGGCAGGCGGTGACCGACCACGGTGCGGCGATCTCGATCGCACTCACGTACCTCGGCGACGAGCTCGGGCTGTACAAGGCGCTGGACGGTGCCGGTCCACTGACCGCGCCGCAGGTCGCCGAGCGCACTGGCACCGACGCACGGCTCGTCCGTGAGTGGCTGAGCAACCAGGCCGCGGGTGGGTACGTGGCATACGACCCGGCGACGGACACGTTCACGCTGCCGGACGAGCAGGCGTTCGCCCTCGCCCAGGACGAGAGCCCGGCGTTCCTGCCCGGCTTCTCGCAGGTCGTCGTCTCGATCTACCGCGATCTGGACAAGCTCATCGCGGCGTTCCGCTCGGGCGGCGCCCTCGGTTGGCACGAACATGACACGTCGCTCTTCCACGGCACCGAGCGCTTCTTCCGGCCGGGGTACGCGGCGAACTTGGTGAGCGCGTGGATCCCCGCCCTGGACGGCATCGACGCGAAGCTGCGCGGCGGCGCGTCGGTTGCCGATGTGGGCTGCGGGCACGGCGCGTCGACCATCGTGATGGCGCAGGCGTACCCGAAGTCGACATTCGTGGGCTACGACTACCACGCGCCGTCAATCGAGGCCGCCCGGAAGGCAGCCGCCGACGCCGGCGTCGCCGACCGAGTGCGCTTCGAGGTCGCGTCCGCTAAGGACTACCCCGGGAGCGGCTACGACCTCGTCGCGTTCTTCGACTGCCTGCACGACATGGGCGACCCGGTCGGCGCGGCGCGGCACGTGCGCTCGACGCTCGCGCCTGATGGCACTTGGCTGCTGGTCGAGCCGTTTGCGAACGACCGGCTCGAGGACAACCTGAACCCGGTCGGCCGCGTGTTCTACGGCGCGTCGACCGTGATCTGCACGCCCGCGTCCAAGGCGCAGGAGGTCGGGCTCGCACTGGGCGCGCAGGCCGGCGAGGCGCGGACGCGCGAGGTCGTCACCGGCGCGGGTTTCGGCACGTTCCGCCGCGCGACGGAAACGCCGTTCAACCTCGTCTACGAGGCGAAGCCCTAGTTCCCTTATGCCGCACTTGACTGGCTGCGACTACCGCCCCGTCGGCGTGTCGCGGTAGTCCTGGCCAGTCAAGTGACGGCTGGGGACTCGGGGGCTGCGGCGGGGGGAGCGAGCGGCTAGCTAGCCGTTCGCCGCAACGCCCCGATTGCTGCGCCGCCGGTCATGCTCGTAGACCAGCGCCGCGGCGTAGCCATGCGGGATCTCGTGGTGGTCCTTCAGCCAGCTGACTCGCTCGTCGAAGCGGAGCAGCGCGGGCCCGTTGTCGAGCTGTTCGAACCACTCTGGCAGCTGTCGTCCCGTCACCTCGGGGATCCGCTCGAGCAGGCTCTGGTGGATCTCCTTCGAGTGGTTCAGGGACATTGGGCGCCTCCGCGGGTCCGGTTGTGGTGTCAGGGTGCCGTACCGGAGCGCCGCCGACAAGAACGATCCGCGGATGATCACGCGCCCGGCGGCAGCGCGCCGGCCCGGACGAGCACGGCTCGCGCCGCGGGTAGCTCGCGTAGCGCGTTCGCCAGGTCGCCGGGCGTCGCGATGCGATGGGCGTTGCGCGCGACGTAACACCGGATGGCCGCGTCGAACGAGGCAGTCCCGGCCGCCTGGCGCGCCGCCACGAGCGCGCTCGCACCCTGGAGGTAGACCGCGCGGAAGTACGTGCGGCCGAGCCGCTCCCAGTAGGTCATCGGCCGGCCGACGCGCTGTCGCCCGGCGGGCGGGACCGCGGCGCTTTGGTAGCGGCGCGCGGTGCCGTGGTGCAGCGCCTCCGCGTAGGTCGCGAACGCCTCGTCCAGCCACGGGTCGCGCGCCTGGTCGTTGCCGACGAGCCCGTAGAACCACTGGTGTGCGATCTCGTGCGACAGCGTCGCATCGAGCTGCCGCGTCCCCAGCAGGATCGCGCCGGGGTACTCGATGCCGCCGGTGATGTCCGGTACGACGGCGATGTCGAGCTGGCCGAACGCGAACGGACCGAAGCGCTCGGCGTGCACCGCGAGAGCGGCCTGCGCGAGCTGTCCTACGGTCGCCGGGCTGTCGCCGAGTCCCGGCGCTACGCCGACAGTGACCGGCACCGCGCCCCGAGTCGTCAGCGTGCGGAATTGCCCGACCGCGACGGCGATGTCGCGCACCGCTGTCGCGCTGAAGTGCCAGCGCCGTCGTCCGCCCGCGACGTCGTCGACCGCGCCGTCCGTGCCAGTCGCGAGCACGGTGTCTCCCGCGACGGTCTCGACGGTGAGTCCCCGGAGCCGGAAAACCTCGCTAGTCGTCGCCTCCGCGAACTGCGCGGTCGCTGGCTCCGTCGCCCAACCATGACGCCGCTCCCACGCCAGCAGGGGGAACGCGGAGGCAAACCAGGCGGTGCCCCCGCGATGGCCGAACCGCTCGTTGACGCCTGAGGGCAGCCGCATCGTGAAGTCGATGTCGACGGTCACCCGGTTCCCACGCGCGACGGGCTGGAGAGCAACGCGGAGGAGGGTTCCGGCGTGCCCCGCCACGCCACCGCCACGCGCTACGGCGAAACGCCGGACGCCGGCGCCGCGCACCGCGGTCACGCGCTGCTCTCCACCGGCGCGGGCCGGTCGCGGCGCGTTGCCCCAGAGGCGGAAGACGAGCTCACGGACCGGCAGATCCGGCGTAAACACGATGTGCTCGTGGCCAATGAACGACGCGTGGTCACGCGCGACCGAGAACGCGACGTCGACGACCGGACGACGTGGGTCGGGCGCGGCGTAGGCGGACCGCGGCGCGGTGGGGCTGCACGCTGGCGCCGGAGACTCCGCCGCGCTCGCCGTCGCGGGCGGCGGCGCGCTCGGCGTCGGGCTGGCGACGCTCGGCGATGGGCGAGCGCTCGGTGCGCCGGTGGGTCGGCACCCGGCGGCGAGCGTCAGCAACGCGATGCCAAGCATCGCCGGAACCGCGTGACGTGCCCACGGCGATGGCATCGCCCGACGCTAACCTCCGGCCGTGACCACGAGAAACCACGACCCGGTCACGAATCGGCCGCGGTTGAGCCGGCTGAGCGAGATGTTCGACCGGGAAGGACGCGCACTGGTCGCGCGCGTCCGCGACTGGGGTCCGCAACGGTGGGCCGCCGCGTCGGCTTGCACGGGCTGGTCGCGCGCGGACGCCGTGCACCACCTCGTCCAGGCGCTAGCCATCTACGCGCACGGCATCGAAGCGGCGGCAGACGACCGACCCGCACAGTTCCGCAGGCCGAAGCGGCCGCCGTACGACGCGGCGATCGTCGACCAGCTCGCGGTCGCGGTGCGCGACCTCGCTACCGCGATCACGCGGTGCGCTCCGGGCACCGCGGTGTGGCACCCGCGGCATCGCCTGTGCGTCGAGCAGCTCGCGGGCGTCGCGTTGTCGGAGACGATCCTGCACCGGTGGGACGTCGACGGTGCACCGCTCGTCGAGGAGTCCGCCCAGGCCGTGTTGGAGACCCTGCATCCCCGGGCGGCCGCCGCGCGGCGGCGCCTCGGTTACGCCGGGAGCGCGGGCGAGCTCTTGCTCGAGCTGACCGGCCGCGGTGCCGAGCCGGTCGACGACTGGCGGTGGGAGATCGAACCGGCGTAGCCGCCTGCGGTCCGGACCAGCAGCGTCAGGACAGCCGCTCGAACACCATCGCCATGCCCTGGCCGCCGCCGACGCACATCGTCTCGAGCCCAAACTGCTTGTCGTGGGTCTGCAAAGAGTTGATCAGGGTGCCGGTGATGCGGGCGCCGGTCATCCCGAACGGGTGGCCTACCGCGATCGCGCCGCCGTTGACGTTGAGGCGCTCGATGTCGATGCCGAGCTCCTGGTACGACGGGATCACCTGCGCGGCGAACGCCTCGTTGATCTCGACGAGGTCGATGTCGCCGATCGACATGCCGGCCTTCGCCAGCGCCTTGCGCGACGCCTCGACCGGACCCAGTCCCATGATCTCCGGGTTCAGCGCGGACACACCGGACGAGACGATGCGCGCGAGCGGCGTGAGGCCCAGCGCCTTCGCCTTCGCGTCACTCATCACGATCACCGCGGCCGCGCCGTCGTTGAGCGCGCAGCAGTTGCCCGCAGTAACCGTGCCGTCCGGACGGAAGACGGGCTTCAGACCCGCGACGCCTTCGAGGGTGACGCCGGGACGCGGGCCGTCGTCGGTGCTCACCGTCGCGCCGTCCGGGGTCGTCACCGGCGTGATCTCCCGCTCCCAGAAACCGTTGGCGATGGCCTTCTCGGCAAGGTTCTGCGACCGCACACCGAACTCGTCCTGCATCTCGCGGGTGATGCCGCGCAGCTGTGCGACGTTCTCCGCGGTCTGGCCCATCGCCATGTAGATGTCCGGCAGCTTGCCGGACTCGCGCGGGTCGGACCACGTCTGCCCGCCCTGCTCGAACTCCTTCGTGCGCGCCTGCGCGTCGGCGAAGAGCGGGTTCGTGGTGTCGGGATGGCTGTCGCTGTTTCCCTTGATGTATCGACTCACCATCTCGACACCGGCCGAGATGAACGCGTCGCCCTCGCCGGCCTTGATCGCGTGGAAGGCCATTCGCGTCGTCTGCAAAGACGACGAGCAGTAACGGGTGAGCGTCACGCCGGGGAGGTGGTCGAAGCCGAGCATGATGGCAACGACCCGCGCCATGTTGAAACCCTGCTCGCCGCCCGGCAGACCGCAGCCGAGCATGAGGTCGTCGACGTCGGTCGGGTCGAGCGCCGGCACCTTGTCGAGCGCCGCGCGCACGATCGTCGCGGTGAGGTCGTCGGGGCGCAAGTCCTTGAGCGACCCCTTGAAGGCGCGGCCGATAGGCGAACGGGCGGTGGCGACAACGACGGCCTCGGCCATGGCATCTCCTCATACGACGGAAGCCCAACGGTAGCGCCGCGTTCCGTGCCGGCGTCAGTGCGGCCGTCACTGGCGAACCCCGCAGATACCCTGAGGCCGTGGACGTCCACGACTCGCTCGTCGACCTCGTCGGCAACACTCCGCTGGTGCGGCTGGACCGCGTGACGGCGGGGCTGAAGCCCGCAGTACTCGCCAAGGTCGAGTACTTCAACCCCGGCGGGTCCGTGAAGGACCGCATCGCGCTCGACATGGTCGAGGCCGCCGAGGCGAGCGGTGAGCTGAAGCCGGGCGGCACGATCGTCGAGCCGACGAGCGGCAACACCGGCGTCGGGCTGGCGATCGTCGCGGCGCGCAAGGGCTACAAGTGCGTGTTCGTCATGCCCGACAAGATGAGCGCCGAGAAAGTCTCGTTGCTACGTGCCTACGGCGCGGAGGTGGTCGTCTGCCCGACGGCCGTTGCGCCGGATGACCCAACGTCCTACTACTCGGTCGCGAACCGCCTCGCGAAGGAGACCCCGGGCGGCTGGCAGCCCAACCAGTACGCGAACCCGATGAACCCCGAAGCTCACTACCGCAGCACCGGCCCGGAGATCTGGCGGCAGACCGATGGCCGGGTGACCCACTTCGTCGCGGGCATTGGCACCGGCGGCACGATCAGCGGGACGGCGCGCTTTCTCAAGGAGCAGAACCCCAACATCGTCGTCGTCGGCGCAGACCCGGAGGGCTCGGTCTACTCCGGCGGGTCCGGTCGCCCGTATCTCGTCGAGGGCGTCGGCGAGGACTTCTGGCCGACGACCTACAACGGCAGCTACGTCGACCGCGTCGAGGCGATCAGCGACGCGGACTCGTTTCTCACGACGCGTCGGCTGGCGCGCGAAGAAGGTCTGCTGGTCGGCGGCTCGTGCGGGCTTGCCGTCGCGGCGGCGTTGCGCGTCGCCGCGGAGCTGGACGAGTCCGGCGTCATGGTCGTGCTGCTGCCCGACTCGGGCCGCGGCTACCTGTCGAAGATCTTCAACGACGAGTGGATGGCCGACTTCGGTTTCCTGACCAAGCCGAGCAACGAGCCGATGGTGCGCGACGTGCTGGGCCGCAAGGGTGGGAGCTTGCCCGAGCTTGTGCACGTGCATCCGGACGAGACGGTCGGCACCGCGATCAAGATCCTGCGCGAGTACGGCGTCAGCCAGATGCCCGTCGTAAAAGAGGAGCCGCCGGTGATGGCGGCCGAGGTGGTCGGCGCCGTCGTCGAGCGTGAGCTGCTTGACGCCGTGTTCTCCGACCGCGCCGCACTCGACGCCAACGTCGGCGACCACATGTCGAAGCCGCTGCCGACGGTCGGCGCCGGCGAGCCGGTGTCAATGGCGGTGCAGGCCGTCGAGACGTCGGCGGCGGCGCTGGTGCTCGACGACGGCAAGCCGGTCGGCATCGTGACGCGCTCGGACCTGCTCGGCTTCCTCGCCGGCGCGCGATGACCGACTGGACGCCGGAGGAGTTCGGCTTCGAGACGCTCGCCATCCACGCCGGCCAGGAGCCTGACCCGGCGTACGGCGCGGTGACGACGCCGATCTACCAGACCTCGACTTACGCGCAGAGCGCCGCCGGCGAGCACAAGGGCTACGACTACTCGCGCTCGGGCAACCCGACGCGTACCGCCCTCGAGACCTGTCTCGCCGCGCTGGAACACGGCACCGCGGGCATTGCGTTCGCCAGCGGGATGGCCGCGGAGGACTGCCTGCTGCGCACCCTGCTCGCCCCCGGTGACCACGTCGTCATCCCCGACGATGCGTACGGCGGGACCTATCGCCTCTTCGATCGGGTGGCTCGGCCGTGGGGGCTGACATTCACGCCCGCTCCGGTATCCGACACGCGCGCTGTCATCGACGCATGGACGCCGCAGACGAAGCTGCTCTGGGTCGAGACACCGACCAACCCGACACTCGGCATCGCCGACCTCACCGCCCTCGCGTCGGTCGCGCGGGAGCGCGGTGCGTTGCTCGTCGTAGACAACACGTTCGCGTCGCCCTACTTGCAGCAGCCGCTGACGCTCGGTGCCGACGTCGTCGTGCACTCCGCGACGAAATACCTCGGCGGGCACAGCGACGTGGTCGGCGGCGCTGTCGTGCTGCGGGACACCGAGGTTGCGGAACGCCTGCGCTACGCGCAGAACGCGATGGGCGGGGTGCCCGGCGCGTTCGATGCGTGGCTCGTCCTGCGCGGCGTCAAGACGCTCGGCGTGCGGATGCGCCAGCACTGCGCGAACGCACAACGGGTCGTCGAGATGCTCAGCGCCCATGCTGGAGTAGCGAGGGTCCTGTACCCCGGACTACCGAAGCATCCCGGCCACGAGCTGGCGGCGAAGCAGATGCGCGACTTCGGCGGGATGGTGTCGTTCATCGCCGCGGACGGTGAGGACGCGGCCCTCGAGATCGTCCGGCGCACAAAGGTCTTCACGCTGGCCGAGTCGCTGGGTGGCGTCGAGTCGCTCATCGAGCACCCCGCGCGCATGACGCACCTGTCGGTGGCCGGGTCGCCGCTCGCGGTCGACCCGGCGCTGGTCCGGCTGTCCGTCGGCATCGAAGACGCCGACGACCTCATCGACGACCTGGCACAAGCGCTCGGATGAGCCCTCGTACCGCGCGCGCCGCTCGCCCGGCGCTCATCAGCATGACCAACCTGCGCAAGGTCTACCCGAGCGCCGGCCGCTCGGTCGTCGCCGTCGATGGCATCGACCTCGAGGTGCGCGACGGCGAGTTCTTCGGCCTGCTCGGCCCAAACGGTGCAGGGAAGTCGACGACGATCGGCATGCTGACGACGCGGGTCATCCCGACCGCAGGCGACGCGATCGTCGCGGACATCGACGTGGTCCGCGAGCCGGCGCGCGCGAAGCGCTTCCTCGGCGTGGTGCCGCAGACGAACACGCTCGATCGTCAGCTCACCGTCGTCGAGAACCTCGAGTTCCACGGTCGATATTTCGGCGTGCCGAAACGAGACGCGAGCACGCGCGCATCGGAGCTGCTCCACCAGTTCAAGCTCGCGGACCGGGCCGATGCGATGGTGGCGGAGCTCTCCGGCGGGATGGCGCAGCGGCTGATGATCGCGCGGGCACTCGTGCACCGGCCGCGCATCCTGTTCCTCGACGAGCCGACGTCGGGGATCGACCCGCAAACCCGGCTCGCGCTCTGGGACATCCTCCGCGACCTGCACGCGGCCGGCCAGACGATCCTGCTCACGACGCACTACATGGAGGAGGCCGACGAGCTCTGCGAACGGCTCGCGATCATCGACCACGGTCGCATCCTCGCGCTCGGCACGCCGGCCGAGCTCAAGAAGAGTCTCGGCGCCGACACCGTGATCACCGTGCACCTGGCGTCCGCGCCGGACGCGCTCGTGACGAAGGTGCGCAAGCTGCCCGCCGTACACCGGGTCGACGTCGACGAGGAAACGATGCGGGTGTACGCCAGCGAGACCCAGGGATTGCTCGCCAAGATCGTCGGGCTGGCGAGCCGGAGCGGCACCGGGGTCGTCGACGCGTCGAGCCAGCCGCCGACGTTGGAGGCGGTCTTTTTGTCGTTGACCGGACGGGAGCTGCGGGAATGACGGATACGGCGTTGGCGACGAGGGTCCGCGGCGTGACGGCGTCGGCCGGTGCTGGCAGCGGCCGCGCGTTCGCCGTGCTCCTGCTGCGCGACGTCCGCGTGCTGCGCCGCAACGGTGTGCAGTTCGTGATCCGGACGTTGATGCAGCCGCTGATGTTCACGTTCGTCTTCGCCTACGTCTTCCCGAAAATCGGCCAGGGCATCGGTGGGCCGCGCGGCGGCGTGACGTTCTCCACGGTGCTCGTCCCGGGCCTGATCGCGGTGGCAATCTTCTTCCAAGGGATCCAGGCCGTAGCGCTGCCGCTGGTGCAGGAGTTCAGCTACACCAAGGAGATCGAGGACCGCGTGCTCGCACCGATGCCGGTGTGGCTCGTCGGGTTGGGCAAGGTCGTGAGCGGCGCGCTGCAGGCGGTGCTCGCCGCGCTCATCGTCTTCCCGATCGTGCGCTTCGTCCACGCCGCGGGCCAGGCGCCGCACGTGCACATCGCCAACTACGCCGAGTTCGTCGTCGCGCTGTTGCTCGCGTCGTTCATGGGGGCGGCGGTTGGTCTGCTCGTCGGCACGGCGGTCGCCCCCCAGCAGGTGCCGCTCATCTTCTCGATCATCGTGCTGCCCGCGACGCTGCTCGGCTGCATCTACTACCCGTGGGCGACGTTGACGCCGATCCATTGGCTCAAGGTCGGCGTGCTCGCCAACCCGCTCGTCTACATGAGCGAGGCAATGCGGGCGGTGCTGACGCCTGACGTCCCACACATGCCGATCGCCGTAAGCGTGCTTTCGATGGCCGCCATCTCCGCGGTCCTGCTCCTCGCTTCGCTCCGCGCCTTCCACCGCCGCGTCGTCGCCTAGGGATGGGGGTCGGAAATGAGCGGCAAGGTCGTCGTCAACCGCGCGATGTCGCTCGACGGGTTCATCGCCGGTCCCGGCCACACGATGAACTGGGGGCGCGGCCGCCCGCTCGCCGCGTTCGTGGCACCCGAGGACGTCACGGAGATCGCGGCGGCCACCGGCGCGATGCTGGTCGGCCGGCGTACCTGGGAGGTCGGCGACTCGATGGAGGCGGCTGATCCCGGCAGCGTCGACTACCCGTTCTCCGGCGCGATGTTCCTGCTCAGTCACCGGCCCCTCGACCCGCCGAACCCGGACGTCACGATCCTCAGCGGCGACATCGGCATGGCTGTGGCGACCGCGCTCGACGCCGCCGGCGGCAAGAACGTGGAGATCCTCGGCGCCGACGTGGCCGGCCAGTGCTTCCAGCGCGACCTCGTGGACGAGGTGCTCGTGTACGTCCTGCCGGTGCTGCTCGGCGCCGGCGTCCCGTTCGCGGCGCCGAGCCTCGCCAAGGTTGTCGACTTGGAACCGCTGAGCAGCACGCGCTCCGGCGAGACAACCATCCTGCGGTTCCACGTGCGCAAGGAGCCGGCGGCCTAGCCCGCGGCGATAGCCGATCTGCAGTTGACTGGGCCTAGCCGCCGGGCTTGGCCACCATCAAATACAGGATTACGAGGGCGGCGACGTTGTTGTAGATGCCGAAGAAGACGAGCTTCGAGTGCTCCGGCGCCACGCTCTCGCCGGCATCGATCTTCGCTATCGACTTCTTGATCAGCGACGTCAGCAACCCGGCCCCGACCACGACCAGCGAGACGTAGAGGGCGATCGCGGCGTCGATCCAGGCGCGGTTGAACCACAGCCGGTCGGCGTTGCTGCGGAAGACGAGGATCAGCCCGAGCAGCAGGATCGACGCTGTCGCCGGACCGAGCTTCGCCGCGACCCGCTCGACGAGGCGCAGCGTGTCGGCGTTCTCGCCTCCCGTCTTCGTCGCCCCCATCACGACCCAGTCAAAGAACAGCAGTGGACCGAGCGTGATGGCGACCGCGAAGATGTGCAGCACCAGCAACACGTTGCGCGCGTTGAACAAGGCGACTCCCTTCGAGTGTGTGCCGCGGATGCTATTGCTCCGCGCGCCGCGTCTCCGGCATGCGCAGCGACAACAACGCCGCGAACGCCAGCATCCCGGCGGTAGCGCCGAACGCCGCGCCATAGCCCGCCGAGTCCGCGAGGCGGCCCGCGATCAGCGGACCGACGACGGCGCCGCCGTCGCCCGCCATCTGGTACGCCGCCACCAGCGTCCCGGCTCGTTCCGGCGCGATGTCACCGACCACCGCCGCGGGCGCCACGTCGAGCAGGCCGGAGCCCAGGCCGAAGACGGCCATCGCGATGAGGTACGGCACCAGTGCCGGCGCGACGGCGAGTGTCGCCATCGCTACGGCGGAAAGGGCCGCCCCGGCGGCCATGACCGGTCGTCGGCCGCGCGCATCGGCGTAGCGGCCCGCCGGCAAAAGCACCGCGGCGTTGACGAGCGCAACGACGACGAACCCGACGCCGGTCCACACCGGCCGGCGGTGCAGCGCGTCTTCGACGAAGAGTGGGATCAGTGCGCTGCGGACACCGAGCGCCGCCCACGAGTCCGCCGCGTTGGTGACGAGTGCCGCGCGGTAGGCGCGCAGCCGAAGCGCAGTGCGCACGTCACTCGTCGAGCGCGTGGCCGTCGCCGTGGCCGCGTCCGGGGTCGAGCCCGCCCGCTCCGCGCGGACATCCGTTGCGACGTGCGCGACGTCGGTCGGCTCCTCCGCCGGCGCCGCTTCGCCCGCGTGCCGTGGCAACGCGAGCAGACCGATGCCGCCCGCGACGGCGAGCGTCCCGGCGTAGAGGAAGAACGGCAGCCGATGGCTCGCGCCGGTCACGACGCCGCCGAGTGCGGGGCCGAAGATGCCGCCGAGCAGGAAGGCACCGCTGAAGAGGCCAACCGCGCGTCCGCGGTCCTTCGCGCCGACGGAACGCAGCAGCAGGGTCATCGCGCTCACCGAGAACATCGCGGACCCGAGGCCGCCGGCGCCGCGCGCGAGCAGCAGCCAAAGGTAGGACTGCGCCGCGCCCGCCACCGCCGACGACACGGCGACGATCGCAATGCCCGTCGCCAAGACGACGCGCTCTCCCGAGCGGTTGACGAACCGGCCGGCCCCCAGCGCGGTGATCAGCCGCATGAACGCGAACACACTGATTACGGCGGAGGCCGCCGCCCGCCCGACGCCGAAGCTCCGTGCGAACACGGGGATCGCGGGCGCGACGACCCCGAAGCCGACGGCCACGCTGAACGCGACGGCCGCGAGCACGAGCACCTCACGCGGCAGGTCCGTTGGGACGATCCGCGACATAGCGCGCGATGCTGCCACGGGGTGGGTATCCGGGCCCGGCGCGGCTCCGTAGACTCGGCGCGCAGGCCGGACAAGTTCAGGTAGACCCGCGCACGGTCGAAACGATCATGCGAGACTGCGCGTCTAACGAACGGGTGGCGGGACGCCGCTCACGGGGCGGTCGGGAGGTAGTCGTGCGAGCGACTCAGCGGGTCCTCGCCGGGGCGTTGGTCCTGGCGACGTTCATCCCGGTCGGCGGCACCGTCGCTACCGCCGACACCGCGGCGCCGGCGCTCGTTCAGACGAACTGGTTCTGGGCCAAGCAGGTCGGCGGCACCATTGGGCCCAGCGGTGTGCCCTACCCGGCGTCGCTCCAGGACCCCACGGTCCCCGCGAAGGACGTCGCGGTCGCCGGCGACCCCACGCAGCAGACCGTCGAGCCGAAGGGCGTCGACAAGGAGACCTACCTGCAGTGGGACCTCGCGACGATCCCACCGATGTCGACGGTCACGAAGTTCACCTTCGTCATGCCGATCGACACCTCGCCCACCGCAGGCAACGGCTACGACCCGGTCAACCCGCCACAGTTGATCGCCTGTACGCCGAAGGGTGGCTGGACAGCCGGCGCGATCGGCCCGATGGGCGACCAGTTCTCCGGCAAGCCGGCCGACGACTGCGGCGCCACGGCGGCCAAGGGCAAGTTCGACGCGAACGCATCGACCTACACGTTTGATTCGACGGCACTGGCGCAGGGCTGGGTGAACGGCGAGTTCAACTTCGGCGTCGCGATCCGTCACGCGGAGACCTACCAGGAGCCCTACCAGCTCGTCTTCGCGTCAGACAAGATCAAGGCGAGCATCGAGTACACGCCTGCCGTCGCACCGCCGCCGCCGCCGGCCAACAACGGCAACGGGCTGGGCGTCGGCACCAACACGGGCACGGGCACCGGCTATGTGGCCGGCGGCTCTAGTGGCGGCACCACTAGCGGTGGCGGTGGGCTCGGCACGGGCACGACGACGATCCCGCCGCAGCCGACGAACACGACGCCACCCGCTCCGCCGCCAGTCGTCAACCAGCCGGTCGCTCCAGCCGCATCGCGTCCGCTCAACGTCGACAAGCGGCCGACGGCGCTCTTCTGGATCGCGGTTCTCCTCGGCGCCGCGCTGCTCGGCTTCACCTCGCTCGTCCTCGGCGATCCGAGCGTGCCGGCCAGCACGGTGCAGACCGACCGTGGTCTCAACCGCGCGCTGCGTCGCCGTGGCGTCATGACAGGTTTGGACAACGCCGGCGGCGGTCTCTAGCCGACGCCAGTTACTGGAACGACTGGAGCCCAGATGTCTTCCCGAAAGCTGCTACCGCGGTTCGGCGTCGCGACCGTCGCCTTGCTGCTCGCGACGAGCGCCTGCGGGCTGAAGAAGGACGCGCTCGAGACGCTAAAGACCAGCGGCGGCGCCGCCGTTGGCGGTCCGGTCGGCGGTGGCGGCACCGACACGACGGGAACCGGCACTGGCACGACGACCGGCGGCGTGACCACCGGGGGCGGCGTGACCACCGGCGGTGGGCTGACGACCGGTGGCGGGACCACGACCGGTGGCGGGACGACCTCGGGTGGCGGTACTACGACTGGCGGCGGCGGCGGTGGCAGCACCGGCGGCGGTGGCGGTGGCAGCACCGGCGGCGGCGGCGGTGGCAACTCCGGCGGTGGCAACACGGGTCCCGGCAACTCCACGGGCGTCAGCAAGAGCGAGATCCACATCGGCATCCACGCGCCGATCACCGGTGCCGCCCCGCTGCCAGCCGCGGCGTTCGAGTCCGGCGCGAAGATGTGGTGGACCAACCACCTCGTCTTCGGTCGCAAGGTCGTCGTCGAGATCCAGGACGACCGCTACACCCCGTCGACCGCGCGCTCGGTCTGCGAGGCGATGTCCGGCCGCAACTTCATCGTCATCGGCGCCGCCGGCACTGACCAGATCCAGTCCTGCGCGAGCGACCCGGTGCTCGCCCGCAGCGGTACGCCGTATCTCTCCGCCGGTGTGACGACGAACGGTCTGTCCAGCCTCCCCAACTACTTCGCGGTGAGCCTCACCTACGCGCAGCAGGCGAACGCGATCTACAAGAACGTGCAGATGCAGGGCGGCGACCTGAAGAAGTGGGCGCTCGTCCTCACCGACTCGCCGAACTTCAACGACGCGGCGTCGGCCATCAGTGGCGTGCTGAAGAGCAACGGCGCGGAGTACAAGGTCTTCCGGCCGCAGAAGAGCTGCGGTGACGACCAGTCGCAAGCCGCCGCCCTTGCCCAGCAGCTCGCTCAGTACCGGGCGCCGACGGTCTACTTCCTCACCGCGCCGAAGTGCTGGATCGGCGCCGCCAGCGCCGCGCACGGGCAGGTCTACGAGCCGCTGTGGGTTGGCCCGGGCGTCAGCATGGGCGAGAACCTCGTCGGGCGAACGACGTGCCAGACCACGCAGAACGCGGTGAAGGCGTCCTTCCTCTCGCCGTACTTCGGTCTCGACCGGGAGCCTGCCGACTTCAAGTCCGCCAACCCGTCGACCGACACGACCGAGCGCGACATCCAGATGTCGCTCTTCGGTCTTTCGCAGGTGATCTGGAAGGCGTTGCTCGCCACGAACGGCAACCTCACGCGGCAGAACTTCATCGCCGCGCTGCCGAAGCAGTCGATCAGCACCGAGATCTAC
>JBHELW010000239.1:0-1018 GCA_046262915.1 Mycobacteriales bacterium
GCGCGCCGCGCCTACGAACGCGTCGGCTTCCACGAGGTCGGCGCGTTCGCGTCCATCCTGTTCTGAAGCCGCGCTGCGGATCAGCCGCGCCGGGCGAGCAGGTAGCAGCGCCGCGTCTGCACCTCGGCCGCCGCGGCCAACGGCCGATACGGCGTGCGCTCGGCGGCCAGCTCGATCGCGAAGCCGGCGTCGTCGAGGACCGCGTCGATGTGGTCGCGCGGCAGGAACCGGAAGTCGAGATCTACGGTCTCGCCCCACCACTCGTCGGTATGACGCACCTCGTCGCCCAGGTGAAACGCGAGCAACAGCAAGCCGTCGGGGGTTAGGACGCGGTGAAACTCGGCGAGCGCGAGCGGCAGCTCGTCGCGGGTCAGGTGGATCACGGAGTAGAACGCGACGACGCCGGCGAACGCGGAGCTCGGCTCGTCGAGGTGGCGCATGTCGCCGACCCGGAAGGTGAGCTCCGGCTGCCGGGCGCTCGCGACGCGCACCATCTCCGGGGACAGGTCGATGCCGACGACGTCGGCGCCACAGCCGGCGAGAAACGCCGCGACATGCCCAGGGCCGCAGCCGACGTCCGCGATGCGCTGGCCGGCGCCCACCTGCTCGGCAAATGCCGTGAGCAGCGCGCGGTCGAGCGGCTTGTGCGCCAGTTCACCCGCGATCTCTACGGCGTAGCGTTCGGCGACACGGTCGTAGCTCGCCCGGACGGCGTCGGGTGACACGACCGCCGGGCTAACCGGAGCCGGTCTCGAAGTCGCCTGGTTGCGGGTCCTTCGGTGCGCTGCCCACCGGCTCGCTCGACGCGGCGTCTGGGTCGGCGAGCGCCGCCTTGTCGTCGCGCGCGATCGGTGCCGCGGCCGCCGGGTCGACGTCCGCGAAGGACGCGGCGTACTCGCCCGCCTCGCGCGCGGCCTGTCTCTCGGTGTCGAGGTTGGCCTCGCTCGTCGCGCCGGGACCTGCGGGAGCGACCGTCTTCTCGTCGTCGCCGTGCGCTCCCGCCGGGGCGGGCTGGTCG
>JBHELW010000240.1:0-3102 GCA_046262915.1 Mycobacteriales bacterium
CGCGAATATGCAGACATTCGCCACCCAGACCCGGCCTGGCAGACTCGCGCGCCATGGCGGGACGCATCGTGCTGTTCGGCGCGACCGGATACACGGGCCGGCTTACGGCGGAGGCGCTCGCCCGCCGGGGCGGCGCGCCGGTGCTCGCCGGCCGAAACCGCGAGAAGCTCCTCGAGCTCGCGACGCAGCTCGGCGGCCTCGACACCGCGGTCGCCGACGTAGCGGCGCCGGAGTCCGTGCTGCGCCTCGTGGGCGACGGCGACGTACTCGTCACCACCGTCGGGCCCTTCGCGGAGTGGGGCGAGCCCGCGGTGCGCGCGGCGATCAGCGGGCGCGCGGCATATCTCGACTCCACCGGCGAGCCGGGGTTCATCCGGCGAGTGTTCGAGCAGTGGGGTCCCGAGGCGGCCGCGGCTGGCGTCGGCCTTGTCACCGCATTCGGCTACGACTACGTCCCCGGCAACCTCGCCGGCGCGCTCGCGTTGCGCCAGGCCAGCGACGCCGCGACGCGGGTCGACGTCGGCTACTTCGTCACCGGGTCGGGCGGCCCGTCGTCGATGAGCAGCGGCACTGTCGCGTCGATGTTCGGCTCCGGCGGCGGGTCTGGCTTCGCGTTCCGCGACGGCGCGATCGTCGACGACCGGATAGCCAGCTCGGTGCGTTCATTCGTCGTCGACGGCGACACGCGCGACGCCATCGCCCTCGGTACGTCGGAGCACTTCACGCTGCCGCGTCTCGCCCCGTCAGTCCGCGACGTCGGCGGCTACCTGGGGTGGTTCGGCGCGCTCTCTCGACCGGTGCAGACGATCGCGGCCGGCGCCGCCGCCGTACAGCACCTGCCCGGCGTCGAGACCGCGCTCAAAGCGCTGATGAAGGCAATGCCGAAACCGTCACCCGGCACCGGGCCGGACGCGGAGTCGCGCGCGAGGAGCGGCAGTCACGTCGTCGCCGTAGCGTCCGACGCATCCGGGCAGGTCCTCGCCGAGGTGCACGTCGCCGGCGTCAACGGCTACACGTTCACGGCGGAGATCCTGGCGTGGGGTGCGCTGCACGCGCAGCAGCACGGGCTCGACGGTGCGGGCGCGCTCGGGCCGGTCGAGGCGTTCGGCCTGGACGCGTTGCAGGACGGCTGCGCCTCAGCCGGGTTGTCCGTCGTCGGCTGACGCATCGGCTGCCGCATAGGGCTCGGCGTCGTGGGGCACCGGGTCGAGCGTCTGCAGCAGGGCCGCCGCGAGGTTCGGCACGAGGTCCGCGCCGGTCAGCACCTTGTCCTCGCGGGTCGTGGCGCCGCGCAGCCGCAGGCACGCCGCGCGGCTGCCGTCGCGCAGCACCGCGACGCAGAGCCGAGCCTCGCGTCGTTCCGGATGTGCGGCGACGAACGCCGCGGCCGCTGCGTCGTCGGGGACAGCATCGCTAACCGACGGCGGCAGCATGACGATCTCGTTGACCAAGGCGCAACCGCGTACGTCGTCCGGCCAGGCGATGCCGGCGAGGACATCCGCGAGGTCACCGTCCGGCAGCGCCTCCTGCTCGATCGGTGTCAGCGCCGCGGCCGCACCGAGACTTGCGGCGAGCGTCGGCTCGCGCGCTGCCAGCTCGGCCGTGTCGACGAGCGCGTAGAGCCGCGGCGGCTGGTCCCACCCGCCCGCGTCGGCATGCTCCTCGATCTCGACCGCGACGGTGGTCAGGTCGAACGCCGCCGCGCGCGGCGCATCGGCTGCGCTCACCTGGCGTCGATGTCGCTCACGCGGCGGCGATGTGAATTTCTGGCTGCCCTGACAACCAGAAGTTCACATCCATCACTACGCCGGGAGGCTGCGGCATCGCCACGCCGGGAGGCCGCGGTGTCGCGCTCAGGCTGACGGCAGCGGTCCGGGCGCACCCAGCAGCCGACCACGGCCGACAGTGGCGCCCAGCTGCTGCGCAGCCGCCCGCGCCGGCTCGCTGTCGACGTTGATCGCCATGAGCGTGGCGCCGACGCGCTGCGCCGCGTCGAGCAGCGTGCGCACGTTGCCCGCCGGCGTCGCCGTGCGCCCGGCAAGGGACATGTCGAGCTTCACGTACTCCGGCCGGATCTCCTCGACGAGACCGGGACCGCCCGACGTATCGGCCACGTCGTCGGCGACGACCTGCCAGCCATAGCCGCGAATCTCGTCGATGCCGCGGCGCAGCGCGGTCGAGTCGGCAAACGCGGCGGCGGGAACCTCGGCGACGACTTTCAGCTCGCGCCGGCCGCGCCCGAACGACGTGATGAGTCGCGGCGGGCACATGCTGCCGTAGGTCTCCGGCTCCGGCGTGATGAAGAGCGGCAGCTTGAGCTGTGCCTGGACAGCCAGGTCGAACGCGTGCGCGCGGAACTGCCAGTCGAGCCGCTCGACGAGTCCGGCCGCCTGCGCGGACTGCAAGAGCTCCAGCGCGTTGCTCATCGTCGCGTCGGGACCCTTCGCGGTCGCCTTGTAGGCGGTCACCGTGCTGTCGCCGAGGCTCTTGATCGGCTGGAACTCCACGCCGAGCGTCTCGGGCTTGTTGATCATCTCCTCGATGATCACCCGGTCGCGGCGCAGCTGGTCGACCGATCGGCTGAGCGACATCTGCGGTCCGCGGTCATCGCGCTGGGTCAACCGAAACGCCTCCTGTCAGCCGCGCACGAGCTTGCGGTAGGTCACGCGGTGCGGCCGGGCGGCCTCCGCGCCGAGACGTTCTACCTTGTTCGCCTCGTAGTCGGCGAAGTTGCCCTCGAACCAGAACCAACGCGCTGGGTCATCCGCGTCGCCCTCCCACGCCAGCATGTGCGTCGCGACGCGGTCGAGGAACCAGCGATCGTGGCTGATGACCACCGCGCAGCCGGGGAACTCGAGCAGCGCGTCCTCGAGCGAACGCAGCGTTTCGACGTCGAGGTCGTTGGTCGGTTCGTCGAGCAGCAGCACGTTGCCGCCGGACTTCAGCGTGAGTGCGAGGTTAAGCCGGTTGCGCTCGCCACCGGAAAGCACACCGACCGGCTTCTGCTGGTCGGGGCCTTTGAAGCCGAACGCCCCGACGTAGGCCCTGGACGGCATCTCGCGGTTGCCGACCTTGATGTGGTCGAGCCCGTCGGAGACCGCC
>JBHELW010000241.1:0-13837 GCA_046262915.1 Mycobacteriales bacterium
CCGCGCACGCGCGTGGCGCGCGGCCAGAGACTCTGGTAGTCGGGGTCCAGCGCCGGCAGGTGAAGCATCGCGTCGACCGCGGCGCGGACGACACCTGTCGACTGCGGCACCTGCCGGAACTCGCGGTAGAGCCGCGCCGACCCGCCGTCGTCGCGGACGTAGTAGACCGCGGTGGTCATCGTGCCGGCCGCCGGTCGCTCCGACGGGGCGGAAGGTGACGGCGTCGGGGACGACGCGGTGCTCGACGCGACGTCGGTGGGCGTGACGCGTGAGCGGTCCGGCGTGCTGTTGTTGCACGCCGCCAGCGTGAGCAGCGCCAGCAGCGCGAACGTCTTCCTCACGAGCTCACCCCTTCGGCGTACGACTACCGGGTTAGACGCGCGGCTCGGCCTAAGGTTGCGCCCGGAGGTGAGTTGTCATCGCGTACCCGAAGCGTCTACTCGGCGAAGGCGAGGAAGTCATCCTCGACCTGCATCCGCACTGGAAGGCGCTGGTCGCGCCGGTCGCCATCGCGGTTGCGGTCGTCGGGCTGTCGTCGTTCGGCATGGCCCGCATCCCGGCGGGCTCGCTGCAGGGCGCGCTGCGCATCGCCGTTGCCGCTGTGGCGCTCGCGCTGCTTGTCGCATTGTGCGTGCAGCCGGTCATCGCGTGGTTGACGACGCATTTCGTCCTGACCAACCACCGCGTCGTCATGCGCAAGGGGCTGGTCGCGCGCAGCGGCCGCGACGTGCCGCTCTTCCGCATCAACGACGTGACGTTCTCGCACGGCATCATCGAGCGGTTGTTCGGCGCGGGAACGCTGGTCATCGAGAGCGCCGGCGAGCACGGGCAGGTGACGCTGACCGACATCCCGCACGTCGAGGACGTGCAGCGCCAGCTCTACCGGCTGATCGAGGAATCCGCGCGTCCCGGCCTGCGTTCAGACCAACCGTGAGTGACCTACCCGCATCGATCTCGCTGCGCGAGGTCGGTCCGCGCGACGGGTTGCAGAACGAGGACCCGGTGCCGACCGACGCCAAGGTCGCGCTGATCGACGCGCTCTCGCAGACCGGCGTGTCGCGTATCGAGGCCGTGTCCTTCGTGCACCCGAAGGCGATCCCGCAGATGGCCGACGCGGACGAGGTCTGGTCGCGCATCGCGCGCACCGACGGCGTGCGCTACTCCGCCCTCGTGCCGAACCTGCGCGGCGCGCAGCGCGCGCTCGACGCCGGTGTCCGTGAGATCGAGGTAGTCGTCTCCGCGTCCGACGTGCACAACCGCAAGAACGTCAACCGCTCGACGGCGGAGTCACTCGACGAGATCAGCGAGGTGATCGACCTGACCCACGGCGCCGGCGCGACCTGTCAGGTCATCGTCGCGACGTCCTTCGGCTCGCCGTACGAAGGCGACGTGCCCGTTGCCCGCGTCGTCGAGGTCGCGAGCCGCGCGGTGCGCGACGGTGCGGACACGATGTCGTTCGGCGACACGACCGGGATGGCCACTCCGGGTCGGGTGACGCGCCTCGTCGGCGAGTTCCGTGCCGCGCACCCCGACGTGCCGGTCAACCTGCACTTCCACAACACCCGCGGCACGGGGCTCGCGAACGTGCTCGCCGCGCTGCAGCTCGGCGTAGCGGACTTCGACGCGAGCGTCGGTGGCCTCGGCGGGTGCCCCTATGCGCCCGGCGCCAGCGGCAACATCGCGAGCGAGGAGCTCGTGCACATGCTCGAGGACATGGGCGTCGAGACCGGGGTCAACCTGGACGCGTTGCTCGAGGCGGCGCGCGAGGCGGAGCGCATCGTCGGCCGGACGCTGCCGTCGCAGGTGTTGCGCGCCGGGCCGCGGACCCGGCTCACGCCCGCGTAGGCCGCGCCCGCGTGGGCTCCGCCCGCGTAGGCAGACCCTCGCCGGTACGGCGGGCCAGCGGCGCCCGCAGCGAGAGCATCGCGGCTGACATCAGCGCGCCGAGCACCGCGCAGCCGAGCCACAGCGTCGTCGCGCCGTAGGACTGGAGCACGCGCGTGCCGACGATCGGCGCGATCACCGCGGAGGCGCCGTACGAGAACCCGTACACGCCCATGTAGCGGCCGCGGAGCTGCGGGGGCGCGAGGTCCGCGATGACGGACGTGGCGAGCGCCGCATGGCCGATCTCGCCGAGAGTCCAGACGATGACGGCGGCCATGTACTGGGGCGTCGTGCTGGCGAGGGTGTTCAGCCCGAACCCGATGCCGACGATCAACAGCGACGCCGCGAGTGCCGGCACCCGCGGGCGCCGGCTCAGCCAACCGCTCGCCAACGGTTGCAGCAGCACGATCGCGACGCCGTTGACGGCGATCGCGGCGCCATAGGCAGCGGGGCTAAGGCCGTGCTCGCCCATCGCGAGCGGCAGCGTCGAGAACATCTGCATGTAGACGCAGGAGAAGAGCATCGTGATGCCGACGATGGCGAGCATCAGCCGGTCGTCGAACACGTCGCGCAGGCCACCGCCGGGCGCACTGCCCGGCGCGCGCTCCGGGCGCGTCTCCCGGATGCCCTTCGCGATGACGATCGCGAACACCAGGCTGGTCGCCGCATCGCCGCCGAACAGCAGGCCCCAGCTGTGTGTGGCGAGCATGCCGGCGAGGAGCGTCGCGATGGCGAACCCCAGGTTGACCGCCCAAAACAGCAACCCGAAGGCGCGCGGGCGGTCGCGGGGCGCGATGACGTCGGCGACGAGGGCGCTGCTTGCCGGTCGGTAGAGCTCGCCGGTCAGCCCGGTTAGCAGTGCGCCGACGACGATGAGCGGCACGCTGCGGACGACGCCGAGGATCGAGATCGCGATGGCGAAGCTGATCAGCGCGAAGATCAGGGTCGCGCGCCGACCCACGCGGTCGGCGAGGACGCCGCCGGACAGCTGCGAGATGAGCGCGCCGACGCCGTAGACCGCTACGACGGAGCCGGCTGCCGCTGCCGAAAGCCCGCGCTCGCGAGTGAGATAAAGCACGAGGAACGGCGCGACGAACGCGCCCATCTTGTTGACGAGGGTGCCGCTCCACAGCACCCAGAACTCGCGGGGCAAACCGCCGAGCTGGCTGCCGAGTAGACCGCCGAGTCCACCACGACCGGCGCTGACGGCCGCGCCACCGGCGACCGCGCCGATGCCCGCCGCGGCGCCGTCGGCGGCCGGCGCCGGGACCGTCGCGCCGGCATGCACGGCCTCGAACTGAGCCTGGTCCGCCGCCTTGTTGGCGAGATCGCGTGCGCCCCGTGCCACGCGGTCACCCTACGGTCGCGTTCGTGGGCAGATGAGGTGGCAGGCTTAGCGCCATGACGACGCCGAGTGAGCTGCGCGCGACGGTGGAGAAGGGCGGCGCCCCGAAGTACCACGAGAAGAACGCCGAGGTCGGCAAGCTCTTCGCGCGGGAGCGTCTCGCGCTGCTCCTCGACGACGGCTCGTTCGTCGAGGACGGTCTGTACGCCAACGTGCTCGCCGGCGAATTGCCAGCCGACGGCGTCATTACTGGCACTGGTCGGATCGACGGGCGACCGGTCTGCGTCATGGCGAACGACTCGACGGTGAAAGCGGGTTCCTGGGGTGCGCGGACCGTCGAAAAGATCATCCGCATCATCGAGACCGCGTATCGCACGGGCGTGCCGATGATCTACCTCGTCGACTCGGCCGGCGCCCGCATCACCGACCAGGTCGACATGTTCCCGGGGCGGCGCGGCGCCGGAAAGATCTTCCACACGCAAGTGCGCGCGAGCGGGTCGATCCCGCAGGTGTGCGCGCTGTTCGGGCCGAGCGCGGCGGGCGGCGCCTACATCCCCGCGTTCTGCGACATCGTCGTGATGGTCGAGGGCAACGCGTCGATGTACCTCGGCTCGCCGCGGATGGCCGAGATGGTCGTCGGCGAGAAGACGACGCTCGAAGAGCTCGGCGGCGCGAAGATGCACTGCTCGGTCTCCGGCTGCGGGACGCATCTGGTGAAGACCGAGCCGGAGGCGATCTCGCTGATCCGCGACTACCTGTCCTATCTGCCGGGTAACTGGCGGCAGCCGCCGCCGCGCACCGAGAGCCGGCCCGCGAAGCCCGGCGTAGACCTGCGCGGCATGGTTCCGGTCGAGGAGCGCAAGGCGTTCGACATGCGCCGCTACGTCGCGGGGATCGTCGACGAGGGGACGTTGTTCGAGATCCACGCGCTCTGGGCGCGTGAGGTCGTCGTCGGGTTCGCCCGTCTCGACGGTGAGGTGATCGGTGTCGTCGCGAACAACCCGATGCAGAAGGGCGGCGTGCTCTTCGTCGACTCCGCCGACAAGGCGAGCCACTTCATCCAGCTGTGCGACGCGTTCAACGTGCCGCTGCTTTTCCTCGCCGACGTGCCGGGGTTCATGATCGGCACCGCGGTCGAGCGACAAGGCATCATCCGGCATGGCGCGAAGATGATCACCGCGGTCTCCGAGGCGACCGTCCCGAAGATCTCCGTCATCGTCCGCAAGGCGTACGGCGCGGGGCTCTACGCGATGGCCGGCCCGGGCTTCGAGCCCGACGTGTGCATCGCGTTGCCCACCGCGATGATCGCGGTGATGGGACCCGAGGCCGCGGTCAACGCCGTCTACGCCAACAAGATCGCCGAGAAGCCCGAGGCAGACCGCGAGGCATACGTCGAGCAGCTGCGCGCCGACTACCGCGCCGACATCGACCTGGTTCGCCTGGCGAGCGAGCTCGTCATCGACGCGATCGTCGAGCCAGAGGACCTGCGCACCGAGCTCATCGGCCGCTTCGCCGCGTGTCGCGACAAAGACCGCATGTTCTCCCGCCGACGGCACGGGGTCACGCCCGTCTGATGCCGCTGCCGGAAGGCTGGGACAGTGCCGAGCTGTACTACGTGACGACGACGGGCCGCCGCAGCGGCAAACCGCACACGGTCGAGATCTGGTGCGCCGCCGAACGCGGTCGGCTGTACCTGCTCGCGGGCGACGGCGAGCGGAGCGACACGGTGCGCAACGTTCGCGCCGGCGCCGCCGTGACGGTGCGCGTCGGCGACGACATCCGCGAGGCGAGGGCCTACGTCGTCACCGACCCGGCCGAAGACGCTGCGGCACGCAAGGCGGTGGTCGACAAGTACCAGCCCGGCTACGGCGAGTCGCTCGAGCAGTGGGGACGCACCGCGCTGCCCGTCGTGATCGAGGTCGCCGGATGACGGATGACGGATGACTAGCCCCAACGCTGCGGATGGTCCGGACCCCACGACGTGCCCGGACTGCTGGCGGCGGTTTCCGGCTGGGTCGACCTCGTGTCCGCACTGCGGGCTGCCGCTCGTCGGTCCACTTGCCGGCGAGCTGTGGCAGGTCTCGTCGCATATCGCCTGGTTGCAGGCGCGGCGGCAGACGCTGCTCGCCGCGTTGCGCGCGGGCGGTGGTGCGGCGGTCGGGGCACCGTCGACAACGGGGGTCGCGCCGGGCGCACCACCCACGGCGCCGGCGCCATCGTCCGCGGGCGCGCCCTCGCCCGCCGTGCCGCCGACCCCATGGCCCGCGTCGCCGGGCCAGCCGCCGGCCCCATGGCCCGCGCCGCCACGCGCCGAGTGGACCCCGAAGCGTGTCCAGAACCTGCTGCTCAGCCTCGGCGTACTGCTGCTCGTCGTTGCCGCGCTCATCTTCGCGGCGGTCGCGTGGGGCCACCTCGGTGCCGGTGGTCGTGCGGTCGCCCTGTTGGGCCTCACCGCGATCGCCGGGCTGAGCGCCGACGTTGCGTTGCGGCGCGGTCTGGCGGCGACGGCGGAGTCGCTGACCACGTTCACCGTCGTGCTCGCGCTCGTCGACGCCTATGCGCTGCGGCGCGCGGGGTTCGCCGCGCTGGACGAGACCGATGCCGCGACGTACTGGTCAGTGGCGTCCGGCGTGGTCGGCGTGGCCACGGCCGGCTACGCCGCCGTGGTGCGCGTGCGCGCGGCGCGCACGGCCGCCGCGGCGCTGCTGCAGCTGCCGCTGCTCGTCACGGTCGCGCGACTCGACAATGTCGCAGTCGGCGTGCGCGCCAGCGCGCTCGCGCTGCAGTCGGCCGCGGTTGTCGCCGTCGCGGCGCTGCTCCGGCGGGCGCGCCAGCTCCCCGACGCCCGCCTGGTCCTCGACGCCGGCGGCGTCGCGACGTGGGTCGTCGCCCTGGGCATCGCGACCGTCGTGGCTTACCCCGATCGGCTCCCGAGCACGGTGCCGCGCCCCGCATCGCTCGCGATCGGTGCGCTCGTCGTCATCGCTGGCGCGGGTGCGCTCGCGGCGTGGCTGTGGCGCGAGCTCCCCGTCGTACGCGATGTGGCTGCTGGGGCCGCGACCGTCGCGGCTGCGCTCGCGACCGTCGCGCCGTCGCGGTTCACGCTGACGCCGGAGCAGCAGCCACTCGCCATCGCCGCCACCGGCCTGGTCGCGGTCATCTGCGCCGGGCTGCTCGTGCGGTCGTGGCGCCTCGGTCCGCTCGTGGTGGGTGCCGGCACAGGTGCGCTCGCTTTGTGCTTCGTCGCCGTCGACGCGGTGATCGGCGTAACCGGGCCGCTCAGCTGGGTGATCGACCCGTGGTCGGGCGACCGCACGTTGGGGGCGCGCGACGTGCTCGGGCCCGACCTGACGTGGCACGGCACCGTCGTGACGACGGTTGTGCTCGGCGTCGCCGCCGTCAGCGCGGTTCTCGTCGGGGAGCTGCTGCATGCGCGGCGGGCCGCCCTGGTTCCCGCCGGGGTTCTGACCGCCGCGACCGTGCTGCTCGTCCCGCTGGGTCAAGCCTGGTCCTACGACGGCGCGTTGCTCTGGGACGTTGCGCTCGGCCTCGCGCTGCTCGCCGTCGCGCTGGTCTCCGACCGGTTCACGACGCTCGGTGTCACCGGGCTTGGTGTCGCCTCGGCCGTCATCGCGGTCGCCATCGGCTGGGCGCTCGCGGACAAGCAGGCGACGTTGTTCGTGCTCGCCGCCACCGGCCTCGGCTACGGCGTCGTCGCTTTCGCCACGTCGGTGCTGCGCCCACTCACCGCGGCCGCGGCAGCGGTGCTCGAGTGCGCGTGGCTCTTCGCCGCGGCGCGCAGTGTTGGCACGCCGGTCGACCGCAGCGGGTTCGTGCTCGCGACCGCGGCCACGGCGGTGCTCGTGATTGCTGCGGTGGTCCGCCGGCACACCGCCGACGGGGTCGCTCTGGAGATCGCGGCCGTCGCGACCTACGCGGCGGCGCTGATGTGCACGGCGCGTGACCCCGGCTGGCTGGCCTGGACACTCGCGCTGGGCGGCGTGGCCGCGCTCGGCAACGCGCTGCGGAGCGAGCGGCGCAGCACCGCGGTCGTGGGCGGGCTGCTGCTCAGCGCGAGCTCGTGGGTGCGACTGCGCCTCGCGGACGTCGACGCGCCCGAGCCCTACGTCGCGCCGCTGGCCGCGATCGCGCTCGTGCTCGGCCATCTGCGCCGCCGTCGCGACCCACGTATCTCGTCGTGGGCCGCCTACGCAACCGGTATCTCGCTCGCACTCGGCCCGTCGCTCGTCGTCGTCGTCGACGGAGACCCGGGGCTCGCGCGGCCGCTGCTCGTCGGGCTGGCCGCATTGCTCGTGCTGCTCTACGGCGTGCGCGAGCGGCTGCAGGCGCCGCTGCTTCTCGGCAGCGCGGCGCTCGCCGTAGACGCGCTGGTGCAGCTCGCCCCGCTCGCCGCCGCACTGCCGCGCTGGCTGAGCATCGGCGCGGTCGGCGTGCTGCTCGTCGCGATCGGGGCGACATACGAGCAGCGTCGTAACGAGCTGCGCCGGGTGCGCGCGCGATACGACGCGCTGGGCTGACCTCGGTCAGCGCGTCGTGACGACGACCTCGTAGCAGCCGGTGCGACCGCAAGTGGAGTCGGAGAGCTGCTCGACGCTGGTGCCCGGCTTGAGGTTCGGCTGCGGCCGCAGCGTGACCGTGCCGCGGCGCAACGGGAGGAAT
Source organism: Mycobacteriales bacterium (assembly GCA_046262915.1). GTDB lineage: Bacteria > Actinomycetota > Actinomycetes > BP-191 > BP-191 > JBHELW01. The sequence goes on from JBHELW010000241.1 coordinate 7,910, forward strand.
CGCTGCGGGGTCCCGATCCGGCCCGGCTGGTCGTTGAAGCCGAGCTCGTCGAACCCCGGGTTTGGCACCCCGTCGAAGCGCTCCCGCGTGCAGTCGATGAACGGGATGTCGCACTCCCGGCCGCCGACGAAGAGCGACGGCGCGACACCGCGCGGGAGCCAGACGTCGAATGCCGTGTTGACGGTGACCACATCGCCGGCATGCACCTGCGAGAAGCCCGGCAGCTGCTTCCACTGGTCGTTGACGGCGGCGTACATCACCCACTCACCTGGCTCGGGCGTCTGCTCGGGGCCGTTGTTGACGGGGTTCAGGCTCGGCTCCGTCGGCCCGTCCAGCGTGCCGAGTACGGTCGCGCGCTCGATGACGACGTGGTGGTGCACTGCCGCCGCCGCGCCGGTCCACCCGGCCTCGACCGTCACGCCGTAGCGGCGGGCGAATGGCGGCAGCACGAAGCGCACGTCGACGGCGTTGCGCCGCGCGTCGTAGTCGGTCTGCACCGGAATGTGCACCGCGGGATCGCTCTCCGCGCGACGCACGACGGGGTTGACGACCAACTGCGAGCTTGCCGTGGGCCGCGGACCGAGCGGCAGCCGGTAGTGGTAGGCGCCGCCGATCTCGCGCACCCGGGGACACGCGACCTGCGCGGCCGACGGCCGTACCTCGGCGAGCGCGCATTCCTCCTCGGCGAGTGCGCCGCCGCCGTCACCGTTCAGCCAGGCGTCGAGCCGCGAGAGCACCGACCCGCGTCGAGTGCCCGCGAGTACGCCGGCGGCACCGCGGCGGACGACCGCGACCTCGAACGGCGGATGCATCTCCGTCTTCTCGCCGCGGATGGCGCCGGGCGCGACGATGTCCTGCGCCGTCTCGACCGGGTCGTAAGGGACGAACTTGGACCGCTTGGTCGGGTCGGCCTCGTCCTCGCCCCAATGGCCGCAATCCCAGACCCAGCTGCCGCTGACGGTGGCGCGGTCGCCCGGCTGCGGCCAGGCCCACGTCGGGAACTTCACGGTCTCCCACTCGACCTCGACCAACCCGCGGTCGGGACCGGTGTCGTCGATGTTTCCGGTGCCGAGCACGTCGTGGTACGCGCGGTCCGGCCGCACGCCGAACGTCACGTCGTTGAAGTCGTGGTTGACGAACTGGTCCTGACCCGCGGGATGGATCTGGCCGACGGGGCCGACGATCGTGCGGACGCCCGCCCGCGCGTTGCCGCTCGCGCGCGCCGCGACTACGTCACGGCGCCCGACGTAGACCCACTCGGGGGAGGTCAGCGCGATGACACCACCCTGGTTGCGCTGGCAGCCGTCCGCGAGCGGGTCGCGGTGGCTGTTCGGCGGTGCCGCGAGTGCGACGACGGGCAGCAGCGAGAGCGCGCCGAGACCGAGGACCGCGCTACGCCGGCGCATCGGTCAGCTCTGCACGACCAGCACGAGGCCAACGACGACGAGCGATGCGCCGGTCCAGCGCAGTGCCGAGATGTGTTCGTGCAGGAACAGCGCCGACGACGCGAGGATGCCGACGTAGCCGAGCGCGTTGAACGGATACGCCCGCGAGAGCGGCACGCGCGAGAGTGCCGCCAGCCAGGCCATCGCCGAGACCCCGAAGAGCGCCAACCCGCCGATGACGGTGAGCGACGTGATCGCGTTGCTGGCGAGCGTGCCGTGGCCGGCTTCGACATGGTGGCGCGCGACCTGCATCCCGTGCCGCAGCATGAGCTGACCGAGTGTCGCGAGCGTGACGGCGAACAGGATCAGGGCGAGGTCAACGGGCCGCATATGTCGCTCGGACTCCTCGATGGGGGCGCCGGCCACGTCGTCGACTGGAGCGACGCGATGTGCCGCGTCGTGGTCGGCGTCGGTAGGCATCGAGGAGACAGCGTAATCGCGCGCCGCTAGTGCTCTGGCTAGGTGCAACGCCCCAGGTCCAGCTCGGGGCGAGAGCCAACCCATCGCCAAATCCGACCGGCATCGTTGCTCTGGTTGGCCTCGAGGCAGTAGTCGTCTCGGTGGGGCGTCAGGTAGATCCGCATGCTCACACCCGCAGGGACGGAGAGGCCGCTGTTTTGGAGGTCGGGCAGGGTGGGCGCGTAAACCTCGTGGTCGGTGAAGAAAACCTCCTCGGCCGTTGCGGCGTCCCTCAGCGCCGACTTCGTCTCGGCATCCGCACCCTTCCGCTGCTGGTTGAGGTACACGGGCATCGCGACGACGACGGCGAGCGCGAGAGTGGCCGCGCCGACGGAGATGCCAGCGATGGCTAGCCCTCGACCGCCCTGTCCCGTCCGGTTGACCTGTCGCAGCGCGACGATCCCGAGCACGATTCCGGCGATGCTGCCCAGCCCGGCCAGCCAGATGATCGACAGTACGAGCGACGCGATCGCCAGGCCGTTCGTGCCAGTTTTGGCCGGCGGCCCAAATCCGTAGGGCTGCGGACTCCACTGCGGCACGGGTTGCCCCCACGGCGGCGGGGGGCTCGGCGCTGACGGGGGCGCACCCCATGGTGGCGCGCCTGGCGGTCCGGCCGGCGACGTCGGCCAAGTCGGAGGCGTGCCGGCGGGCTCGGGCGGTTCGACCATCGGCGGCTGCTCGGTCATGGCGAGCCTTTCTCCGTTGTTGTGTCGACCCTATTGGCGCGAGTGTCCGTGCGACACTTCCGGCCGTGGTCGACGTAGCGCTCTCTGCGGAGCAGGAAACCTTCCGCAAGACCGTTGAGCAGTTCGCGCGCACCGTCGTGGCGCCGCGCGCCGCGGAGATGGACGAGTCGGGCGAGTTCCCCTACGACATCGTCAAGGGCATGGGCCAGCTCGGCCTGTTCGGCCTGCCGTTCCCCGAGGAGTACGGCGGGATGGGCGGCGACTACTTCACGCTCTGTCTCGCGATCGAGGAGCTGGCGCGCGTCGACTCGAGCGTCGCGATCACGCTCGAGGCCGCAGTGTCGCTCGGTGCGATGCCGATCTACCGCTTCGGCTCCGATGCGCAGAAGCAGGAGTGGCTCCCGCAGCTCACCTCCGGCGAGGCACTCGGCGCGTTTGGGCTGACCGAGCCGGGCGGTGGCTCCGACGCTGGCGCCACGCGCACGAGTGCGGTGCTCGACGGGGCAGAGTGGGTTCTCAACGGCACGAAAGCGTTCATCACCAACTCCGGCACCGACATCACTCGCGTCGTCACCGCGACCGCGGTCACCGGCCAGGAGTTCGACGGCCACAAGGAGATCTCATCAATCATCGTGCCGGTGCCGCGCGAGGGGTTCAGCGCGTCGAAGAAGTACTCCAAGGTGGGCTGGCACGCCTCCGACACGCGCGAGATCGTCTTCACCGACTGCCGCGTGCCCGCGGAAAACCTGCTCGGCGAGCGCGGCCGCGGCTACGCCAACTTCCTGTCCATCCTCGACGAGGGGCGCATCGCGATCGCGGCACTCGCGGTAGGCCTGGCGCAGGGATGCGTGGACGAGAGCATCAAGTACGGCAACGAGCGCGAGGCGTTCGGCACGCCCATCGCGAAGTTCCAGGCGATCGCGTTCAAGATCGCCGACATGGAGATGCGCGCGCAGACTGCGCGGCTGTCCTACTACGCCGCCGCGGCGAAGATGTGCGCGGGCGACCCGTTCAAGAAGGACGCCGCCATTGCGAAGCTCTACTCCAGCGAGATCGCGATGGTGAACGCGCGGGAGGCGACCCAGGTGCACGGCGGCTACGGGTTCATGAACGAGTTCCCGGTCGCGCGGTTCTATCGCGACGCGAAGATCCTCGAGATCGGCGAGGGCACGTCCGAAGTGCAGCGCATGCTCATCGCACGCGAGCTGGGCATCTAGGCCGTCGCGAGCCGCGGCCATTCGATCGCCGGGCAGCGGTCCATGACGACGAGCAAGCCGGCGTCGCGAGCACGCTGCGCGGCCGCCTCGTCGATCACGCCGAGCTGCAGCCAGACCGCCTTCGCGCCGATCGCGATCGCCTCATCGACGTGCGTTCCGGCGTACTCCGAGCGGCGGAAGATGTCGACGACCTCGACGCCTTCGTCGGCGGGGATCTCAGCCAGACCGGTGTAGCAGCGCTCACCGAGCAGTTCCTCGCCGCAGGCCGGGTTGACCGGAATGACGCGGCAGCCTCTCCGCTGGAGAAACCGCGCCACGCTGTTGCTCGCGCGGCTCGGGTCCGGCGAGGCACCGACGACCGCCCAGGTGCGATACGTCGTGAGGATCTGCTCGATCGTCTCCTGGTCGCTCATGCGTCCGTCCTTCCCGGCGGGTCGACGCCCAAAGCGCGGAGGTGGTCGAGCAGCTCACCTTTGCCGGTGAAGACCTCGGCGCGCATCCCGGCCGCTCGCGCACCCTCGACATTCTCCGGTCGGTCGTCGGTGAAGAAGCACTCCGCTGTCTGCAGACCCATCTCGGCGGCGACGTGGCGGAAGATCGCCGGGTCGGGCTTGGCCATGCGCAGCTCGGCCGAGCTGAAGACGTAGTCGAAGGCGGCCGTGAGCTCGTGACGCGCGAGATGGTCGCGCAGCTCGTCGGTCGCGTTCGACAGCAGCGCCACCGGGAGCTGCCGGCGTACGGCCGCGACGACGTCGACCATCTCCAGGTCGAGCTCGCCGGCGTCGTCGAGGAAGGGGTCGGCCGCGGCGTCGGCGCCGGGGCCGAAGCGGGCGACCAGCTCGCGGCGTATCGCATCGCCCCACTCGCGGACGGTCGCCGAGCCGTCCTGGGTAGCAATGAACTCCGGCACGGCGTAGGCGATGCTCTCCAGCGCGCCGCGCGGCAGACCCGCCGCGTCCTCGGCGGCCTCGGCGACGCTCGCCCGCCAGTGCCGGATCACGCCGTCGAGGTCGAAGACCACGGCGCGGATCTGCGGCGGAGCGGTGGCTACGGCCGGCCCAGCGCGCGGTAGGTCCAGCCGGCGGCGCGCCAACGCTCGGCGTCTAGGGCGTTGCGTCCGTCGACGATGCGCTTGTGGCGTACGCCGGACACGGCGTCCGGGTCCAGCTGCACGAACTCCGCCCACTCGGTCAGGTGCAGCACCACGTCGGCGTCAGCTGCCGCCGCGACGGCGGACTCGGCGTACGTGAGCTCTGGGTGCTGCCGCCGCGCGTTGTCAAGCGCGGCCGGGTCGTAGACGGTGACCAAGCCCCCCTCGGCGTGCAGCGTCGCCGCGACGTCCAGCGCGGGGGAGTCGCGGATGTCGTCGGAGTTGGGCTTGAACGCCGCACCCCAGATGGCGATCCGCTTGCCGTCGGCGCCGCCGACGAGCTCGTGCGCGAGATCCACCATGCGCGCGCGCCGCCGCAGGTTGATCGCGTCGACCTCGCGCAGGAACGACAGCGCCTGGTCGACGCCTAGCTCCTCGGCCCGGGCCATGAACGCGCGGATGTCCTTCGGCAGGCAGCCGCCGCCGAAGCCGAGGCCGGCGTGCAGGAACCGGCCGCCGATCCGGGTGTCGTAGGACAGCGCCTCGGACAGCTTCTTCACGTCGGCGTGGGTCGTCTCGCACACCTCGGCCATCGCGTTGATGAACGAGATCTTCGTGGCGAGGAACGCGTTCGCGCTCACCTTGACCAGCTCGGCGGTCGCGTAGTCGGTGACGACCATCGGCACGCCGGCGTCGAGCAGCGGCCGGTAGACCTCGCGCAGCACGGCCTCCGCGCGCCCGCCCTCCCGTACGCCGAGCACCAGCCGATCCGGCCGCAGCGTGTCCTCGACCGCGAACCCCTCGCGCAGGAACTCCGGATTCCACGCCAGCTCCACATCGGCGCCCGCCGGCGACTCCGATGCGAACCGCTCCGCGAGCCGTGCCGCCGTGCCCACGGGCACCGTCGACTTCCCGGCGACCACGGTGGGCTTCTCCAACCGCGCCGCGAGGGCACCCACCGCCGCGTCGACGTGACTCAGGTCGGCGGCCAGCTCGCCCTTCGCCTGCGGGGTGCCCACGCAGAGGAAGTG
>JBHELW010000242.1:0-5129 GCA_046262915.1 Mycobacteriales bacterium
CCGACCTCGCGCTCGCTCGTCACGAACCCGGGGAGCTCGGCGTTGGTCGAGTCCGAGAGCAGCAGGTCGATGCCCTCGACCCCCAGCCGCGCGAAGCCGCCGAGGTCGGTGAGCCGCCCGTCGCTCGGGGTCTGGTCCATCTTGAAGTCGCCGGTGTGCAGCACGAGGCCCGCGCCGGTGCGGATCGCGACCGCGAGGCCGTCGGGCACCGAGTGGTTGACGGCGAACCACTCGCAGTCGAACGCGCCAAGCTGGAGACGGTCTCCCTCGCGCACCACCTGAGTGCGCGGCTCGATGCGGTGCTCGTGCAACTTGCTGGACAGCAGCGCCAACGTGAGCTGCGAGCCGACGAGCGGGATGTCGGCGCGGCGCCGTAGCAGAAACGGCACTCCGCCGATGTGGTCCTCGTGGGCGTGCGTCAGGACGATCGCGTCAATGGCGTCGAGGCGGTCCTCGATAGCGCGGAAGTCGGGCAGGATGAGGTCTACGCCGGGCTGCTCCGTCTCCGGGAAGAGCACGCCGCAGTCGACGATGAGCAACCGTCCGGCGTACTCGAAGACGGTCATGTTCCGACCGATCTCGCCGATGCCACCGAGCGCTACGACGCGCAGCCCGTTGGCCGGGAGCCGCGGCGGAGCGGTCAGCTCATGGTGCGGGTGGCTCACGCGCTCTCGCCGATGGTGACCCCGGCTGCGGCGAGGTCGGCACGAAGGGTCGCGAGCTCCGCGTCCGTTGGGTCGACGAGCGGGAGGCGGACCGGACCTGCGGGGAGTCCGAGGAGCCCGACGGCGGCCTTCGTCAGCACGGGGTTGGTCACGCGGAAGAGCCCAGTGAAGGCGGGCAGCAAGCTGAGGTGCTCCTTGCGCGCGTCCGCGACGGCGCCCTCGTCGTAAGCGGCGATCATCCGGTTGATGCGCTCGCCGGCGACGTGCGCCACGACGCTGACGACACCGACCGCGCCGACGGCGAGCAGGGGCAGGGTGTATTCGTCCTGGCCGGAGTAGACCGCGATGTCGGAGCGCGCCTTGACCCACGACGTCGCACCGAGGTCGAGCTTTGCGTCCTTGAGCGCGACGACCTTCGGGTGCTCCGCGAGCCGCACGATCGTGTCGGTCTCGAGCGCAAGAGCCGTGCGCCCGGGCAGGTCGTAGAGCATCACCGGCAGGTCGGTCGCCTCGGCGATCGCCGTGAAGTGCTCGAGCAGACCCCGTTGCGGCGGCTTGTTGTAGTAGGGCGTCACCGCGAGCAGCGCCTCGGCGCCGGCCTTGTCCGCGTCGTGCGCGAGTTCGATGGAGTGCGCCGTGTCGTAGGTGCCGACGCCGCCGATGACGTGCGCGCGCTCGCCGACTGCCGACACGACGACGCGGAGCAGCTCGGCCTTCTCGTCACGGGTCGTCGTTGGCGACTCCCCTGTCGTGCCGCTCACGACGATGCCGTCGGAGCCGTGCTCAACCAGGTGTGTGGCCAGACGTCCAGCGCCGTCGTAGTCAACCGCGCCGTCGGCGGACATGGGCGTGACCATCGCCGTGACGACGCGCCCGAAAGGTCTCTCGCTTGCTGACATGGTCTCGACCGTACCCCGGGCTGCCGTCTTAGCCGGTAGTGAACCGGCTCTCCGCGACCTCGGTGCCGTCATCGAGCGTCGTGATCTCGAAGTCGGCGAACACGTTCGGTGCTGCCGTCTGCAGCTCGCGCAGCATGGCGACCGCCAGCTCGCGGATCTCGACGTCGGCGTGCTCCGTGGCGCGCAGCCGGATGAAGTGCCGCATCGCCCGGTAGTTGCCCGTGACGACGATCCGGGTCTCGGTCGCGTTGGGCAGCACAGCTCGCGCGGCTTGCCGCGCCTGCTTACGGCGGGCCGTTGGGTTGGTCACGTCGGCGAAGCGCTTGTCGAGGCCCTCGAGGAGAGTGTTGTAGGCCTGCAGGGCGGCGTCGCTCGCGGCGAGGAACTGCGCATGCAGCTCCGGGTCCGCCGCGATGACGTCCGGCTCCACCATCGCCGCGTCGCGCTCCGGCACATAGCGCTGCGATAGCTGCGAGTAGGAGAAGTGCCGGTGGCGCACCAGCTCATGGGTGAGCGAGCGCGAGATGCCGGTGATGTAGAAGGTCACGGTGCCGTGCTCGAGCACGCTCAGGTGCCCGACCTCGAGGATGTGCTCGAGGTACCCGGCGTTGGTCGCGGTCGCCGGGTTGGGCTTCTTCCACGACTGGTAGCACGCGCGGCCGGCGAACTCCGCGAGGGCCTCACCGCCGTCGGTGTCGGTCGTCCAGGGCACGTCGGCAGGCGGGAAGAACTCCGTCTTCGCGATGAGCTGGACCTTCAGCGACGCGAGGTCGGCCACGAGCGCTCCTGGTGAGCTACGTCGGGGAGCCGGGCTCGGGGGAAGGTCGAGCGGCGGTTCGGTGGTGGGTCTCGAATGTACCTTCCGGCGCATGCCCGTCACGGTCCGACGCGCGCGGGTTGCGAGCGCCGACGATGTGAAGTTCTGGCTGCTCCGGCGACCAAAACTTCACATCGTCGACGCTCGCAATGCGGAAGGGTCTGGCGGCTAGCGGAGGAAGCGGCCGCCGGTCTGGCGGTTGACCCATACGACGCCCTTGCCGCTCGGGTCCGCGCCGTAGACCGCAACGACTGCACCCGTGCGCGGCTCCACCGCGATGCTGGAGAAGTCGCCCGCAACGCCACGGCTGATGCCGGTGCCCGAGTGACACGCGGCCTTGGTCGTCGCGGACACCGAGAAGTGCTTGCCCGCGTCTGTCGACGTCGCGACGTAGTAGCGCAGGTCGCCGCCTTCGGTCGCGCCGTACCAGCCGACCGCCACCTGCCCGCGGCGCAGCCCGCCGGCGACAGCGGGGAGCAGCGCGGTGTGCTGGGCGGGCGGGCTGACCTTGACGGGCTTGCCCCAGTGCACGCCGTTGTCGGTAGAGGTGAACAGCCACGTCGCGGGGTACTTCTCGTCCGCCGTCGTCTTGCCCGTGGCCACGAGGTAGAGCACGCCGCCACCGTCGATGGCGAGGCCGTCGAACGGGTTGGCGAGGTCGGCACCGGAGTGCTGGTAGATCGTGTGCTCGACGAATGTCGCGGTCGCGGGCGTGCAACCGCCTTCCGCGATCTCGACGTAGAGCGAAGAGAAGCCGACCGTCGAGTCCACGGGTGCCGCGGCGGCGACCGGGACGTAGAGCGTCCCATCGGGACCTACGACGGGCTTCGGCACCTGAGTGCCGGACGTCGGACCGGGCGTGAAGTTCTGCAACGCGTTACCGGTCGGGTCGAAAACGCTGCCGCACGGGACGAACGTCTGCGCGCGGTCGTCGCTGCGGTAGACGTAGGGCAGTTCGACGTGCGGGTCGTGGTAGGTCAGGTACAGCTCGCCCTTGGGACCGTGGGTGAGCCATTCGCGGTCGGCAACCGGGCCCTGCTGGTCCGCCACCGCCCCGTCGCAGGAGTCGGGCGCTGGCACACCAGGGCTCTCGAAGGTCTTCGCGTTGTCCGACGACCGGCAGATGGCGGAGCCGATGAGCTCGAGGTCGGCGATGTAGACGGTGTGGTCGATGCCGACCTCGACATCGGAGTCGCCGCCGCCGACGTACGACCCGACGTTGATCCCCGGTGCAAAGTGCCGCGCGCCGTCATGGCTCGCCCACAGCCCGACGCCGCGCTGCTGGTTGTCGACGACCGATGGGATCGACTGCGGCGCATCGACGTAGACCCACCCGTTGCCCGACGGGTCGAACGCCACCGACGGCTCGCCGCCGGAGAACCCCGACAGCGTCACGGGCGGGGCGAACTTCGGCGCTGGGTTCGACTTCGGCGCCGCAAGCGCGACAGCCGGTACGGCGAGCAGCGCCGCGGTGACGGCGATGAGCGGTCGGCGGATTCTCATGCCTTTCGTGTTCGTCCCGGATCCGCGCACTCCTGCGCGCCCACTCGCTAGCAGGCGGCGTAGTTGCGCACGCAACCGTGAGCGGTTTCGCCCGGCCGCACGCTCAGGGGTTCGCACGGTTGCGCGCGCAACTACCGGCCGACGAGTGCGGGCGGTGCGTGGCGCGGGATTGGTGCGGGGCGCGCGCTAGGCGTCGAGGAGGGCGTCCAGGCCGACGGTTAAGCCGGGGCGAGCAGCCACCGAGCGAATCGCGAGGAGTACGCCGGGCATGAACGACGCGCGGTCGAGCGAGTCGTGGCGGATCGTCAGCGTCTCCCCCGTCGTGCCGAGGAGCACCTCTTGGTGCGCGACGAGGCCGGCGGCGCGAATCGAGTGAACAGGGATCCCGTCGACGGTGGCGCCGCGCGCGCCGTCGAGAGCATCCGCGGTCGCGTCCGGTGCCGCAGCCTTGCCGGCCGCCGACCGGGCGGCAGCGATGCGCTGCGCCGTCAGCCGGGCGGTGCCGCTCGGGGCGTCGACCTTTGCCGGGTGGTGCAGCTCGACGATCTCCACCGAGTCGTAGTGCGCCGCGGCCTGCTCGGCAAACCTCATCATCAGCACCGCGCCGACACTGAAGTTGGGCGCGATGACGGCGCCGACTGACGGCGCGCTCGCCAGCCAGCCACGCACCGCGGCGAGCCGCTCCTCCGTGAAGCCCGTCGTCCCGACGACGCAGTGCAGGCCGCGCGAGATGCACCACTCGAGGTTGTCCATGACCGCCGCGGCTGCGGTGAAATCGACGACGACCTGCGCCGCGGTGAGCGGCTCGCGATCGTCGTCCGCGTCAACTTCCGCGACCAGCTCGAGGTCGTCCGCCTGCGTTACCGCGCGACAGGCCTCGCTCCCCATCCGGCCGCGGGCGCCCAGCACGCCGACGCGAATCATCAGGAGGCGACGGCTGACGCGAAGTCGCGGTCCTCGAACGGGCCGATGACGGCCAGGCCGAGCTGACCCGAGAGCACTTCGTGTGCCACCGACCGGACATCGTCGAGCGTCACCGCGTCGATACGGCGGATGACCTCGTCGACGGTCAGGAACTCGTTGTAGACGAGCTCTGCCTTGCCCAGCCGGCTCATCCGCGAGCCCGTGTCCTCCAGCCCGAGCACGAGCGAGCCCTTGAGCTGGCCCTTGCCGCGGCGCAGCTCCTCGTCGGTGATGCCGCGCGCGAGCACGTGGTCGACCTGCTCCCGAGCCAACGCCAGCACG
>JBHELW010000243.1:0-1365 GCA_046262915.1 Mycobacteriales bacterium
TTGCCGACGAAGAGGACGAACCGTTCCGGCCAGCCGCGGTCGTGCAGCTCGCGCGCGTCGTAGGGCCGCGGGGGCGACAGCCAGGTCGCGGAGAGCCCCAGCGGGGCGACGACGAGCCGGTCGGCGCCGACGCCGTACTCCGCGGCGATCTCGTCGCCGACCGTCTGCGTGTCCGCGACCACGGCGCGGGCGCGGGCGAGGCCGCGGGGGACGAGCTCGCGGTAGCGCAGCGTCGCGGCACTGACGGTGTCGGCGTGCCGCAGGTAGCTCAGGTCGTGGATGGTCACGACGCCGGCGGCGCGACGAGTAGGTGGCAGCACGAAGTTCGTCGCATGGAAGACGTCGAGCGAACCCGACAGCACCTCGACCGGCGGCCAGTCGACGCGCGACCAGAGCGCGTGCAGCGCCCGCGCCGGGAAGCGCCGGCCGCGGCGCAGCGGCTGCGGCGTGTCGGTCAGTGTCGCCGCTCGCGGGACGACCGGCAGGTCACCGAAACCGCGCCAGGTGAACGGCACGAGGACGAGCTGCGGTGGCTCGGCGAGGAGTGACAGCCCATCGACCAGGCCTTCGACGTAACGTCCGATGCCGGTGCGCGGCCCGATGAGAGGCGTCGCGTCGAGCCCGACCTTCACGCGCGTGCCGTCACGACGCGGCAGTGGGCGCGGCGGTGGCGACGATCTCCCGCCAGCGCGCGGCGAACGCGGGCTCGGCGAAGAGCTCCGCTCGCTCCCGCGCGGCCGCGGCGAGCCGCGCCCAGAGCTCGTCGTCCGCCGCGAGCCGCGCGGTCTTCGCGGTGAGCTCGGCGACGGTGGCGAAGCGGAAGCCGTCGACCGCCTCTCGGACGATCTCGGTCTGACCGGCCGCGTCGATGACGACCGGCACGCACCCCGCCGCCATCGCTTCCACCGTCGTGATGCCGAAGTGCTCGAAGAGCCACGGCTGCCGGTTGACGTCCTCGCCCAGCCCCGTCGCGTGCCAGAAGACCTTGCTCGTCGCGAGCAGGTCGGTGACGACGCTCCGCGGGGCGTTGGTGTGCACGACGACGGGATGGCCGGCCGCCACGCGGCGCACGCGCGTCACGTAGCCCTCGTCCTCAGCGCTGCAGCCACCGACGAGGTGGTACTCCCAGCCGTCGAGCTGGCCGCGCCGGCGCATCTCGACGAACGCCGTCACCATCTCGAGCTGCTTCTTGTCGTGCCCGCGCCCCGGGCCGAAGAAGCGGCCGATGGAGAGGATCCGGTTGCCCTTCTCGCCCGGCGGCACCGCATCGGTCGGGACCGGCGGGAAGAGCACGTCGCTGTCGCGCCCCCAGTAGCGACGCACCCAGCCGCGCGTGTACTCCGAGATCGAGACGACCGCGTCGTA
>JBHELW010000244.1:0-5145 GCA_046262915.1 Mycobacteriales bacterium
CGGGCGGCGAATCCGATGACGATTCGGGCAGTTCGCGGCGCGACCCAAGTCGAGCGCGACGAGCGGGAGCTGATCCTGGCCGCGACCGCGGAACTGGTTGCCGAGGTGCTCGTCCGAAACGAGCTCGAGCCCGCCGACGTCATCAGTGCGATCTTCACCGCAACCCCCGACCTGCGCGCCGAGTTCCCGGCGTACGCGGCGCGGCGGTTGGGGCTGTCGGACGTGCCTCTGCTTTGCGCGTCCGAGATTGACGTTGGCGGCGCCATGCCTCGGGTGATTCGCGTCCTCGTCCACGCGGAAACCACGCTGGCACGGGCTGCCATTCGTCACGTCTACCTGCGCGGCGCCGCGGCTCTGCGCACCGATCTGCCGCAATGACCCGGCCGTCGGCGCCGATCGCGATTGTCGGCACGGGCCTGATCGGGGCCTCGGTGGGGCTGGCCCTATCTCGCACCGGTCGACGCGTCCTCCTACATGACGCACGGCCAGCACAGGCTCGACGCGCGGAGCAGCGGGGCGCGGGACGGGCGGTCCACGCCGGCGCTCTTGCCGACTGCGCGCACGTCGTGATCGCGGTTCCGCCGTCCGAGGTTGCTTCCGTCCTTGCGAAGTTAATCAAGACAAATCCGAACGCCACGTTTAGCGATACCGCGAGCGTGAAGGCCAGTGTTATCGCCGAGGTTGAGACGATTCTGCCGCAATCGTCCAAGTTCTGCGGCGGGCATCCGATCGCGGGCACTGAGCGTCACGGGGCAGCCGCCGCCCAGGCGGACCTGTTCGACGGCCGCCCGTGGATCCTCACGCCGAGCTTGCGGACGTCCAAGCGCGCCCTCGTCGATGCCACCGAGATCGCGGTCGCCTGCGGGGCGCGGCCGGTGTTGATGGCTGCGGATCGACATGACGCGCTACTGGCCGCGAGCTCGCACGTCCCGCAGATACTCGCCAGTGCGCTCGCCGTCGCAACCGACCGGGTGGCGGGCGTCGTCGCCGTCGCTGGCCCCGGGCTGAGGGACATGACGCGTCTCGCGTCGAGCGACCCCGCGCTCTGGACGGACATCCTCCTGGCGAACCGGCACGACGCCGCCCGGCACCTCGGCGTCCTGGCGGCGGACCTGGACGCTTTCGCGGGCGCATTGGCCGACGGTGACGCGAAGGCTGTCACCCGGTTGCTCCGCGCAGGTCGTGCCGCCCGACGTCGTCTGCTGCGCGGAACGGACCCGGGCACGCCCGCCAATGAGTCGCGAGGCAAGTCAGCCGGCTGATTGCCGTGCAAGGGCAGCCGCCGCGCTTGCCTCGTGCCGCGCACGACGGCGGGCTACACGCGTAGAGGAAGGCCCGGCAGTCCAGTTTGATCGTGCGGTGATATCGCTACATTGATGCATCGGCATACCGACATTTGGTGGACGGTGACGCGGGCGCTCTGGCGACTCGCCGTTATATCGACAAAGCGTCTGAACTGGCGGTTTCGGCGCACGCTACGCTCCGCCCGCCCACACCAGGGAGCACACGTCATGCCGCAGCGGGTCGCTCGGACAACCGGGTCTCCGGTGGTGGCGATCGACGGGCCGGCTGGGTCCGGCAAGAGCAGTGTCGCCCGCGCCGTCGCCGCGCGGCTGGGTCTGCGGTACCTCGACACCGGCGCGATGTACCGCGCCGTGACCTGGCGGGCGCTTGAGCAGGGCCTCGATCCAACGGACGCGGTCGCCATGTCGGGCCTGGCGGCTGCGGTCCGGATCGAGATGGCAACCGATCCCCAAGATCCCGGAGTCCGCGTCGACGGCCGCCCCGTCAGCGCAGAGATCCGGTCGCGCGCGGTCGCGAACGCGGTGAGCGCCGTCTCGGCCCATCCAGGTGTGCGGGCGCCGATCATCGCCGAACAGCGCCGCCTCATCGACGGGGGAGGCATCGTCGTCGAGGGCCGGGACATCGGCACGGTGGTGGCCCCGGACGCGGACCTAAAGGTCTTCCTTACGGCGGCACCAGCCGTTCGCGCGGCCCGGCGGCACGCGGAACAACCCACGGAGGCCGCCGCCGGCGACACATTGTCGGAGATCGTGCGCCGCGACGCACTCGACACCGACCGGACCGTCAGCCCGCTCACCGCCGCGGCGGACGCCATAGTCCTCGACTCGAGCGGCCGGACGCTCGATGAGGTCGTGGCCGCGGTGCTCGCGCAATGCGCGTCCCTCGCGTGAGCGCCGAGGGCCGAGGGCCAGTCAGCCCGCGCCGAGACCGGGACGCGGTCGCCACCTACCGGCCGCTCCTCTTCGCCGCAGCGCGCGCGATCGGGCGGGTGCTCTTCCCCGTCCTTTTCAGAATCCACGTCCGCGGCGCGCAGCACGTCCCGCGCGCCGGCGCCGCGATCCTGGCGGGGAATCACCGGGGCGCTCTCGACGGGCCGCTGGTCGCGCTGTACGCGCCACGCCGGGCGCGCTTCATTGCCAAGTCGGAGCTGTTCACCGGCGCGGTAGCTCGGTTGCTGGGCGCGCTGGGGCAAATCCCCATCGACCGAGGACGGCCCGATCGGCGTGCGCTCCGCGACGCGCTGGCCGTCCTGGCGTCCGGGAATCTGCTCGGGATGTTCCCCGAGGGCACCCGCGGGACGGGCGACCTGGCGTCGATCCAGCATGGGATCGGGTACGTCGCGCTTCGGGCACGGTGCCCGATCGTGCCCGTCGCCTGCGTGGGGTCGGAGCGTGCGTTGCCGAAGGGCGCGCGGGCGCCGCGCTGGGGGTCACGGGTAACAGTTGTGTTCGGGCCGCCATTCATGCTGGCGCCGACCGACCGGCCGCGCACTCGTGCCGCCGTCGCGGACGCCGCCGAAGAGATCCGGGCACACCTGGCGGCACACGTGGCGGGCGCCGAGGACGCCGCTCGATGACTGCCACGGACGCGGCCGGGGCTGCAGCGTCGCCCGTCGTAGCAGTGATCGGCCGACCCAACGTCGGCAAGTCGACCCTGGTCAACCGCATCCTCGGTCATCGGGCCGCGGTCGTCGAGGACGTCCCGGGAGTGACCCGCGATCGTGTCGCGTACGACGCGGTGTGGAGCGGGCGGCGGTTCACGATCGTGGACACGGGCGGCTGGCTGCCCGACGTGCGTGGTCTGCCCGCGCGGGTGACCGAGCAGGCGGAGCTCGCGGTTGCCGCAGCAGACGCTGTGCTCTTCGTCGTCGACGCGACGGTAGGGCCGACAGACACCGACGCGGCCGCAGTCCGGGTGCTGCGCCGGTCCGGGCGGCCGATCCTGCTCGTGGCCAACAAGGTCGACGACGAAGCCGGCGAGTCCGACGCCGCGGCGCTGTGGTCACTCGGCCTCGGCGAGCCCTTCGCGGTGAGTGCCCTGCATGGCCGGGGAAGCGGGGACCTGCTCGATGCGGTTCTCGCCGTGCTGCCCGATGCCCCGCGTGATGACCTGGAGAGCGGGTCGACTGAGCGCCGGGTGGCTTTGGTCGGACGGCCGAACGTCGGGAAGTCCTCACTGCTGAACCGACTCGCGGGCGAAGCGCGGTCGATCGTTGACGAGGTGGGTGGAACGACGCGCAACCCGGTGGACTCGCTGCTGGACCTCGGAGGGAGCACCTGGCGCTTCGTCGACACCGCCGGTCTTCGTCGGCGCGTGCGCGACGCCAGCGGAGCGGAGTACTACTCCAGCCTGCGAACACAGCGCGCGCTGGAGGGCGCCGAGGTTGCGGTCGTCCTGCTCGACGCGGCCGAGTCGCTCACCGAGCAGGACCAGCGGGTCGTGTCGATGGTTGTCGACGCCGGCCGCGCGCTGGTTCTGGCCATGAACAAGTGGGACCTGCTCGACGAGGACCGCCGGCTCCGCCTCGAGCGCGAGGTTGAGCGCGATCTCGCGCGCGTGGCCTGGGCCCCGCGCGTCAACATCTCGGCGCGCACAGGCCGCGGCGTCGATCGGTTGGCAGGCGCGCTCGACGAGTCGCTGCGCTCATGGGATACGCGTATTCCCACCGCGCGGCTCAACGAGTGGCTGTCGGCCGTCGTTGGTGCGACTCCGCCACCACCGCGGGGGGGCAAGAGCCCGCGCATCCTGTTCGCGACGCAAGCCGCGACCCGGCCGCCGCGGTTCGTCGTCTTCTCCTCCGGCTTCCTCGAGTCCGGCTACCGCCGCTTCCTCGAACGTCGCCTCCGAGAGGACTTCGGATTCGCCGGGTCGCCGATCGACATCAGCGTCCGCGTGAAAGAGCGCCGCGCGCGGTGATGCCCAGCGCGGTGATGTCCCGGGCGGTGATGCCAAGCACGGGGTGCTCGGGGTCGGCGGTCGCTCGCGCAACATTCGGTACGCTCCCGCGACGCGTGCCGCGGCCGACCGCAACCGATGCCGCGCGGACGCCGGGACGTGGCGCAGCTTGGTAGCGCACTTGACTGGGGGTCAAGGGGTCGTGGGTTCAAATCCCGCCGTCCCGACCACGTGAAAGGGGCCGCGGGACGGACCGCGGCAACGCCCGCCGGGGTAGCGACGGACCGCATCATGACGGTGCCGAACGCACTCTCGGCGCTCCGCCTCGCCGGCGTCCCGCTATTCGTCTGGTTGTTGCTCGGCCCACACGCGGACGGTTGGGCGCTCGTCGTACTCATGGCGAGCGGATGGACGGACTACTTCGACGGCAAGATCGCCCGGCGCTTCGGCCTGACCACGCGGCTCGGCCAGTTGCTTGACCCACTCGCCGACCGGCTCTACATCATCACGACGCTTGTGGCGTTCAGTGTCCGGGGCGTCGTGCCCTGGCAACTTGCAGCCGCCCTATTGGCGCGGGACCTCTGCCTCGCGCTGCTGCTTCCTGTGCTTTCGCGGCACGGCTACGGGCCGCTGCCCGTTCACTTCCTCGGCAAGGCAGCCACGTTCAACCTGCTCCACGGCTTTCCGCTACTGCTCTTAGGCGTCGGCGTGAGCCCGGTCGCGGGCGTGGCGCGGCCGGTAGGCTGGGCGTTCACGATCTGGGGCACGGCGCTGTACTGGTGGGCCGGCGTGTTGTACGCCGCGCAGGTCTGGCAGCTCGTGCGTGCGGACCGTGGCTCGCCGTACGACGACACGCCGGGTCCGGCGCGAGCGGGAGGTGCGGTGGCGTGAAAGCGGTTGTCATGGCCGGCGGTGAGGGCACCCGCCTGCGGCCGATGACCGCCA
>JBHELW010000245.1:0-28883 GCA_046262915.1 Mycobacteriales bacterium
CAGGCGTCGTCGTCGGAGATGTTCGGCAAGGTGCGCGAGGTGCCGCAGACGGAGACGACGCCGTTCCACCCGCGCTCGCTCTACGGCGTGGCGAAGACCTTCGGTCATTACATGACCGTCAACTACCGCGAAAGTTATGACGCATTTGCATGTTCCGGGATCCTGTTCGACGTGCTTTTCCCAGCTATCGATCCCGACTCTGGTGAAGGCGATATCCAAGAGCTCACGGATCGAGTGCGTTTCCCCAGTCGCGATCACGAAGTCGTCCGGTTCGTCCTGCTGCAGCATCCGCCACATCGC
Organism: Mycobacteriales bacterium; assembly: GCA_046262915.1. Classification (GTDB taxonomy): domain Bacteria; phylum Actinomycetota; class Actinomycetes; order BP-191; family BP-191; genus JBHELW01. The sequence continues at coordinate 301 of JBHELW010000245.1, forward strand.
GTCCACGTAGTCGCCAGCAAACCCCCAGTCGCGCCGCGCTTCGAGGTTCCCCAACGCGATTTTGTCCTGGAGCCCGAGCGAGATGCGCGCCACAGCGCGAGTCACCTTGCGGGTGACGAACTCGTGTCCGCGGCGAGGCGACTCGTGGTTCATCAAGATCCCCGAGCAGGCGAACGCGTCGTAGGACTCGCGGTAGTTGACGGTCATGTAATGACCGAAGGTCTTCGCCACGCCGTAGGGCGAGCGCGGGTGGAACGGCGTCGTTTCGGTCTGCGGGACCTCGCGCACCTTGCCGAACATCTCCGACGACGACGCCTGGTAGAAGCGCACCTTGCTCATGTCGCTTTGCGTCGCGATGCGGATCGCCTCGAGCACGCGCAGCACGCCCATGCCGGTGATCTCGCCGGTGAGCTCCGCTTGCCGCCACGACAAGCCGACGAAGCTGATCGCGCCGAGGTTGTAGACCTCGTCCGGCTGCGCGACCTCCATCGCACCGATGAGTGACGGGAGGTCCGTCAGGTCGCCTTCGATGAGCTCGACGGACGGGATGATGCGTTCGACCTGCGCGATCTTCGGGTTGCTCTGGCCGCGCACGAGACCGAAGACCTCGTAGCCCTTCGCGGCGAGGAGCTCGCCGAGGTACAGCCCGTCCTGGCCGGTGATGCCGGTGATGAGCGCGCGCGGCACGGGCGGTGACCTTCCGTCGTACGGCCGGGTCGGCTGCGGTCGCGGCGAGCGTACCGTCGAGCGGTGACAGATCCGGTGCGCGCGCTGTTTGCGGTCGGCGTGCTCGTCGCCGCCACAGCGTGCTCGACGAATGCCCCGCCGATTGCGGCGCCGCCGAGCCGCGACACGCGTCCCAGCGTCTCGGCTTCCATCGCGACCAGTCCGCCGGCAACGGCTCCGACTGCAACAGTGCCGTGGCCGCGTCTTCCGCCGCCGAGTCCGCCCCACGCACTCGGCGCCTATCGCACGATGCGCACGACGCGTCTTTCCGGTGGCGGCACGATCGCCGGCGGACTCGTGCTGCCACGGGTCGGCGGCACGCGAGACGCGCCAGTCGTGCTGACGCCGTGCGGGCGTCGCGTTACGCCGGACCGAGCCGCACTGACCTACCTCTCGGCGGGTGACGGCGGGTCATTGCCAAAGGCGGGGGCGCGCGTCGTAGTAGTTGTCGATCCCGGCCATGGCGGCGGCGCGCGCGGAGCGAAGGGCGCCGACGGCGCTGACGAGGCTGACCGCGTCCTCCAGATCAGCCGTGAGGTGCAGCGCGCACTCGCGGGTCGGGTCGCGCGCGTCGTACTCACGCGCGATCGCGACATGGACGTCCGGCAGAGCTACCGCGTCGCGCTGGCAGACGCGCTGAACGCTGATGCGGCAGTCTCGGTGCATCTGAACTCCGAGCCCGATGGTCCGCGCGCGACTCCCGGGCTGGAGACCTACGGCTCGGTCGCCGGGCGCGCGGGTCGGCGCTTTGCCGGCGTGATGTACGCCAGCGAGCGCGACTACCTCGACGGCCTCGGCGGCCCGTGGGTCGGCGACCGTGATGCGGGCGCAAAGTACAGAACCGGACGTAACGGACGCGACTACTACGGGTTGCTCCGGCAAGCCCACGTGCCGTGGGTGATCAGTGAGTCGATGTTCATCACGGCGCCACGCGAGGCAGCGCTTGTCGCACAGCCCGCCGTACGCCGCTCATTGGGTCGTGCGATAGCGGACGGGCTCGTTGCGTTCACCCGAACGGACGCGGCGGGCAGTGGCTGGGTGACGCCTTACCCGCGGCCGCCCGCGCCGCCCGCTCCCGGGAGCGAAACCTGTCGTGACCTGGCATCTTGAGCCGATGCGAGGGAAGGACTCGAACCTCGTTGCACAGAAGTAGGTCCGAAGTCTCAGGGCATCGGTTGGGAGCAGCACATGTTGCGTCACCGGCTAGGGATTGCGCTCGTCACATCAACGCTCGTCGCGGGCGGCGCCGGCGTGCTGCTGCGCTCGGCACAGGCGGCGGACTGCGCGGTCTATCCAGACGCGAAGGGCGGCTCCGGTCTGGTGGAGAACGGTCAGACAGTTCCGCAAACGCCCGACGACGACCTCGACGTCACCGCGTTCAGCGTCAGTTCGGACTCGAGCTCCGTAAGCGCCTACATAACGGTCGCCAAGCTCGCCGCCGCACCAAAGGTCCCTACCGGCGAGCAGTTCGCGCTGTACTTCAAGGTGAACGGCAAGGAGATAGAGATCTTCGCGAATCGCTTTGGCGGCACCGCGGGCCCGGTTGCCTCGGCTCTGTCGCCAGTGGGCGCGGCGATCGACTCCGCGGACCCGCCGACTTATACGCAGGTCGCGTCGACCCCGACGTTCACCACCGCAACGAACACTGTGACTCTCGTCGCGAAGCTCGCAGACGTGGATAAGGCGGCCGGCGGCGCAACGCTCGGCAAAGCGATGACTGCGTTCGAGGCCCGGGCGCGGGTGAACCTCGGTGTCACTCAGCTTCGGTGGGATACGGGAACGGCTCCCGCTGGTGCAACACAGAACGTCGGGAACACGTGCACGCCGGCAGGCGGCGGTGCGCCGACAGCCGCGCCGTCGGAAGAACCGAGCGACGAGCCGTCGGGCGAGCCAAGCGCCGAGCCGAGCGAGTCACCGACCGAGGAGCCGTCGGGCGAGCCGACTGAGTCGTCGACGCCGCTGCCCGGCCAGTCGTTCGGGCCCTCGAGCAAGGCGTCCCTGCACGCGTCGCGGACCACGATCGACGCCGGGCAGAGCATCCGTCTCGACGGCCGGCTGACTCGCCCCGACGGCTCGCCGCTCGCGCGCCAGCAGGTGCACCTCCGTGCGCACACCGGACAGACGACCCAGGACGAGCAGATCGCCGACGAGGTCACCGACGACAACGGCGTCTTCTTCCTCGATGGCGTGCGGCCGATCCGCGGTGTCCAGTACACCGCGGTGTACGACGGCTCCGAGAACGCGGAGGCGGGGTCGGCCAAGAGCAACACCGTCAACGTCTTCGTGCGGACAGTGCTGAAGGTGACGTCACCGCGGAGCGGCACGACGATCTCGTCGCATACGGCACCGGTGGTCGTCGGCACCACCTATCCCGGCGCACCCGGCGCGAAGGTCGCGCTGCAGAGCCGGACCGGCAGCGCGCACCAGATCATCGCCACGGGCATCGTGCGGCAGGACGGCGCGTTCGAGATCCGGCGCTACAACAACACGCCGTTGCCGCCCGGCACCTACACGCTGCAGGTGACGATCGGGCCGGCGTCGGGCAACTCCGCCGGCGCGTCGGACGAATTCATCCTCTACGTACGCTGAACACCCACCGCTAGCTAGCAAGGGACGCAAATGACCGCCTTCCGCCGTGCCGCTGTCGCTCTCGCCGCCGCCTCGCTGCTCGTCGGCGGCGGCGCGCTGCTCGGCACCGCGAATGCGGCCGCGTGCCCGTCCTTCCCGGACGCGAAGGGTGACGCGGTCGGGCAGATCCCTGAGGCGGGAGTGCCTGTTCCGGTGCTGACAGATCCGGCGCTCGACATCGTGCTCGGCTCCGTCACGTCGGACGCCGACACTCTCACCGGGTTGATCCAGGTCGCCACAGCGTCGACGACGACGGCCATGTTCGCGCCCGGGCAGTATTTCGAGCTTGGCTTCAAGACGGCGAACGGCAAGACGGTCCAGATCTTCTCTGAGTTCTATCCCGAGCCCGTCAACGGGGCGGTCAACACTCTGCCGGCCGACACATTCATCTTCCACGGCATCCGCGTCAACAACACGGCGACGACGTACCCAATTACGACCAAGACGACCGCGAACACGATCAGCCTCACGGTGAAGCTGGCGGACCTGGACAAGGCCGTCGGCGCCCCAAACATCGGCACCGTCCTGACCACGTTCACCGCCAAGACGCAGGGTGCCTACGTCGTCGAGAACTCGAACTACGACACGGCGACCGCGCCGGAGACAATGACCTACAAGGTCGGCACGGCATGTGACCCGCCGAGCGGGCCCGCGCCCGAGCCGAGCGGCGGCGGCTCGGAGGAGCCATCCGAGGAGCCGAGCGGCAGCGAGTCGCCGACTGAGGAGCCCAGTGGCGGACCGACGATCCCGTCCGGCCTGACACTGCGGGCATCGCGGACCACGATCAACGCGGGCGACACCATCGACCTCGCCGGTCGCGCAACAGATGCCGCCGGTGGCGCCAGTGCCAACTCGACCGTCGCGATCGAAGCACGCAACTACGGCAGCAACGCCTTCGTCACGATCGCCGAGCTTGTCACCGACCACGAAGGCAACTTCTTCCTGAAGAAGCTCAACCCGATCCGCGCGGTCGACTACCGCGCGCGCACCGAGACGCCGCTGGGCGGCGGGGAATCGAGTCCCTCGCCGGAGGAGTCAGCGACGCCGGACGAGTCCGCGAGCCCTGAGGAGTCCGCGAGCCCTGAGGAGTCGAGCGCGCCGGAGAGCCCAGCCGCGCAGGCCGGGACGTCCAACGTCGCGCACATCGCGGTGCGGGCGGTTATCGGCGTGGCGTCCCCGCGCAGCGGCACGGTACTTAAGGCCAGCCAGGCCCCCGTCGTAACCGGCGGAATCTCACCGGCGAACGTCGGGGTCAAGCTCGGGCTGCAGTCGCGCAAGTCCGGCAAGTTCTTCATTATCGCCACCGGCACAGTCGCGCGTGATGGCAGCTTCGTCATCCGCCGCTACAAGAACACGCCGCTGCCGAGGGGCACCTACACGCTCTCGGTGACGATGGGCGCGACCCGCGGTAACTCACGGAGCACCTCGAAAGAGTTCATCCTCTACGTCCGCTAGGGCTGGTCGACCCGCGCTTGACCAGCACGAGGCGTGCGGGCCGAACTCGAAGTGCCGGGCTCCGACGAGTCGGGAACCCGCTACCCACAAAACTGCGGATCGCCGATACAGAATGGGGGAAGCGCGATGGGCACCTCGTTGCCGTCAATGACGGCGATCACGATGGGCGTACCGTCGCACTTCACGTTCACATCCTCGTGATGGCTGATTACGCATCCTGTCCCGCCCGGGCCGGGAGCAACACCTGTGGGTCCGAGCGTGAAGTCAACCGGGACACCGCACGATGGAACGCAGTCAACCTGGAGACTGTAGGAGGATGATGTTCCAATGGCTCCGCTACTGCAGTAGACGAAGCCACGGGCCGGATTTCCGACCGTCACCTGGCGGCACGCCGCAGACGCGCTGGTCGGCACGGCCCACCATGCGATTCCGCCCAGAACGGCGACGATGGCGATGCGGGCGGTCCTCTTCATGGAGCTCCTCGTCTGGCCAGCACATATGGGCGACGTACATATTGTAAGGCGCTCAACAATTTGTCAAATTTGTCAGAGCTGTGACTCCATCGATGCGCGAACGCCACGGCACACCAGGTCGGCGGCGTCCGGCGTAGCGCGCTTAACCAACGCCAACGCGATCGGGCCTAGCTCGTAGTGGCGAACCGCGGTGCCGACGAAACCGACCGTCGCGCCCTCCCACTGCACGGCGTCCCCGTGAAGTGGCAGCGCACTCTCCGTGCCGTCGAGGTGCAGCAGCAGTAGCCGCCGGGGCGGGCGGCCGAGGTTGTGCACACGGGCGACCGTCTCCTGGCCGCGGTAGCAACCTTTGTCGAGGTGCACCGCGCTCTCCAGCCATCCGACCTCGTGCGGGATCGTCCGGTGGTCGGTCTCGAAGCCGAGCCGGGGCCGTCGGTCGGCAACGCGGAACGCCTCGAACGCGTCGACGCCGGCCAGCGTCGCGCCCGCGCTCTCCAACTCCGCTACGATGTCAGCTAGGTGCTCGCGCAGCACGACGAGGTCTGCCGCCTCGGCGCCGGGCCACGGCATCCGACGCGCTCCGCCGCGCCACGGGGCGGGCGCCAGCGCGTAGGGGTCGGGCGGCAGCGTCAGGCCCACTTTGTCCAGGACCGCGGTCGTGTCTGGCCCGACCAGAGTCAGCAACGCCCACGCCTCGCTGACGTCGCTCACCTTCACGTCGAGCAGGAAGCGCATCGACTCGAGGAAGTCCACGAGCGCGCCCGCCGTCCCCGGCTCGACGTCGATCTCCATCGCGTCGCCGTCGTCGCCGAGCACCAGGTGGTGCTCGATGTGGCCGTGCGGTGACAGGACGAGTGACTCCGCGCCGTAGCGGTCGGGCAGCGACTCGAGGTGCTGCGTCGTCAGGCTGTGCAACCAGCTACGCCGGTCACCGCCGTCGATCCGGATGACACCGCGGTGGCTGCGGTCGACGACAGAGCAGCTCTCGGCCATCGCCCGCTGCTCGCGGAACGGGTCGCCATAGTGCGCGGCGACCCCCGCGTCGGCCGCCGAGCCGGCGACGGCGCCCTCACGCGAGAGCAACGGGCTGAGCATGCCGTCAGCGTAGGCGGCCGCAGAAACTCGGGTGAATTTGTCAGAACCGCTTGACCCGAAGGTCGAGGTACCGCATCCTCATCGAGCCCACTCGGGCAAAAGCACCCAAACACCCCTAGGGAGGACCACGCATGCTCCGAAAGACCATCGCGACGCTCGGCATGAGCGCCGCCATCGTCGTTCCACTGGCGGCGCTGAGCGCAGGCACCGCGTACGCGGACACGACTGTGCCGGTAAGCGGCTGTTATGGCGCGGCAGGCAACAACCTTTGTCTCGCCGGCTCGGTCGGCGTCCAGTCCGGGACGACCGTGCCCGTGACCACGCCCGTCGAAGTGTGCGTCGGGTCGTGCATTCCAGCAGGCTCACCGATCGCGACCGTGCCCGTCCCGGTCGGCGGTGTTGTTACTCCAACCGTGTACGGAACAGGCTTGCTGAGCGGCAGCGGCGGCGTCCCGGATGTACTTCCCGACTGCTCGGTGACGCCCATCGACAGGACGCTCAATCGCACGATCAACGGCGCCGAGTGCGTCGTGTATGCCACTACCGGCATTGAGGTCGATGTCCAACAGGCAATTGGGGTCGTGCAGCAGGTCGCGGACCCAGTGGTTGATTGCTACAACCAGATCCGTTACAGCGGGTACTGCCAGCTCTAACGCGCGGAACAGAACGGAAGCGCCCGCCAGTCAGTTGGGCCGGCGCTTCCGTTTCAGCCGCACTCGGTGGGCTGCATCGCCAGATCGTTCAGCCAACTCTGCGGCCCGTCTGGCGAAAGCATCCAACATCCCTAGAGGAGGACGACGCATGCTGCGAAAGACCATCGCGACGCTCGGCATGAGCGCCGCCATCGTCGTGCCAATGTCGGCACTCAGCACCGGCACGGCGCACGCAGACACGACCGTGCCGGTGAGCGGTTGTTATGGCGCCGCTGGGACCAACTTGTGTCTCTCCGGCTCGGTCGGAGTCAAGTCCGGAACGAGCGTGCCCGTGACCACGCCGGTTGATGTGTGCGTCGGATCCTGCATACCGGCGGGCTCGCCGATCGCGACCGTGCCCGTTCCAGTCGGCGGCATTGTGACTCCAACGATCTACGGAACCGGCATCCTGTCGCCGATCGGGGGCGGCGGAGTGATCAACGCAGTACGCGACGAGCTCAACGACATCGCCGACGAACTCCCGGATCCGGGCGACATTGAGTCCTACGCTGGTTGTGCGATCGACGCGTTGACGCAGCAGCCGAAGCCCGACGTCATCGGTGCAAGGAATTGCGCTAGCGAATAAGTCAGTCGGCCCTGGCTGACCCGTGATGCTTCAGCTTCTTCGCGTGACCGTCAGCGCACCACGTAGACGACCCGAGCGGCCGTAAGGAACGGTGACGCGGATGTCACGGCGCCCGAGTGCGGCCGTCGAGGAGATGCTGTAGGCGCGTTCCAAGCTCTGCGACCGGGACCACGGCTGAGTAGCCGGACGCCACGATGAGAAGCGAATGGCGTCGTCGACTCGGTTCGTTCCGGGGAACAACGCCTCGACGACCGCGTCGGCGGAGAAGTTGTAGCCGTTGACGACGAACGGCCCGCCGTTCGTGCCCGCGGGCAGCTGTGCAGGGGCGACCGACGTAATCAGGATGTCGGCCGCGTGGAGAACGGTGAAACACCCCGTGCAGCTGTCCGCGAGGACGCGTCGACTGTGCACTGGATACACGAACACGTCGTACGGGCCAGAAGGTGCGCGGAACGACTGCCCGCTGGCGTCTGACCACGAAAGACGTACGTCAGCAAGCAGCGCGTTGGAAGGCGCGCAGTAGTCCGCCTGAGCCTGCGGTGGGACGCTCGGCACGACACCCGGCGCGCAGCGCGGCAGAAACACGGCGAGTGAGTACGAGGACGTCTCGTGCACGAACTCGATGATCGTCGCCCGGGCGTCCTGTGCGAACGGCGTCGTCGTATGCACGACCACGGACGCGGTGTGATCGTTCCGCGCAGTGGCTGGCGTTACGGCCGTGACCGTTCCCGCAGGTGCTGCGCCGGCGGGCGTCACCAGGGGCGACGCGGACAACGCGCATCCAATTAGCGCAGCTGCGATGCTCCGGCGCGGTCCTTGAGCCACCGTTCCTCCGTGAAACCGACCGGCGGTCACCTCCTCATGGAAGCGACCGCCGGTACCGCGTGCGTTCCTATCTGACGTAGAGCAGGAACTCCTGGGACGCCGCGGCCGAGTTGCCGGTAGCGGGCCCAATCGTCACCTGCAGCGTGTATCGACCCGCGGGCAGAGGCGTGTCGCGGTAGCGGTGGATCGCGAACGTGCCGTCACCGCGAACGGTGCCAATCGCGATGATCTTCCGCGTCGACGTGCCCGTGCGCATCTGCAACGCGATTGTCGAACCCGCCTTGTTGGGCGTCGTCGTGCCTGTGACGACCAGCGGCGTCGTGTGCGAGATCGCGCTGCCGCTGCGGGGGGACGTGACGCGGATCAGCGTCTTGACCGAAACGTGCACGGAGTTCGATGTCGTCCGCGCTGCGTTCTTGGCATCCGACCCGTTGTACGTGGCAATGTAGTCCGCGCCGCGCGGAGGACGCAGGTTGCTAACAAACCATGCGCCGTTGGCGTCCGTGGTGACGCTGGCCACCGGAGTCGCGGAACTCGCGGGGTAGACCTTGCCGAGCACCTGGACGGTTTCGCCGGACAACGGTGTGCCGTCGGCCTTGAAGAGCTGCCCGGTCAGGCTGATGGCCTCACCGGAATAGATCGTCGGGCGCGACGAGCTAATAGTCAGATGCGTCGGCGTGCGCGAGTCCGTCGGGCTAGCAGACGTCGACGGCGGCCGACTGGTGCTCGATGAGGCCGTTGGAGTCGTCGAGCGGCTCGTGCTCACCGACGGCGACGCTGACGGTGATGCCGACGCAGACACGCTGGTCGACGCGGACGGTGTCGGCGATGGCGGGCATCCGACACCGGTCCCGGGTCCGCACCCTGTCGGGTTAGGCGACGCGGAATCCGTCGCAGTCGGAGACGTCGACGCGGACGGCGACGGGCTGCCCGCGGTAGTGAAGGCGGAACAGCTCGTCGAGCCTTGCACCGGTGTGACTGTGCCTGGCGAGTTGTTGGCGTTGATGACGTCGAACGTCGGTGAGCAGGCGTCGGAGGATGTCGTCGAGCGATCCGGCGACACGACACGGACGCGATAGCGTCCGCCCGGGACTCCGGTCATGTTGAACGCAACCTCCATCGCGGTCGTGCCCGGCTGCACCGTCGAGCCCTCGACGACGAGCACGCTGTTGCCCACAACACCCGCGAGCTGGCCGAACGATCCCAGCGGGAACTGACCGCGGATCGTGGTGTGGAAGTCCGGGTTCGAGTTCGACGCGGCGGCCGGGAAGATGCTCGACACGAAGAGGGGGCTGATGACGAGCCCGTTCGACAAGACGCCGGTTGACCGTAGGTCGTTGCCGGTATTGCGCACCCGGATGTCACGCGGGCCCGGCAGCGCGCTCGCCTCGACGGCGAACTGGCGGCGGATGCTCGTCTTTCGGACGGTCTCAGTGTTCGGGCGAATGACGCCGGTGCTCGGGTTGACCAGCAGGGGGAAGTGGATCTTGTTGTCGACCGTGTTCGTACCGGGGAAGAGCGCCTCGATTACGGCGTCGCGCGCGAAGTTGTCTCCATTGACGACGAACTCCTCGCCCTGCGTGCCCGAAACTAGCGTCGGCGGGGTGACGTTGTTGACGACGACCGGCGCGCCCTGCACGACCTCGAAGCAGCGGAAGCACACGTCCCCCGAGTCACGCGTAGACGTCGGCGCCTGGCCCGCACCGTTGACCGGGTAGACGTACGCGTCGTAAAGACCAGGGTTGGCGGGCGCGTTAGCGTTGGGCGTCGTCGCGCCGGTCTGCAGGTTGACCGCCGTGCTGCCGAACGCGAAGTACGCGACGATGTCCCAGGTCGGTCCCGGGTCGACCGTCGGATCCTCAGCCGCAGTCGGGACGAACCCGGTGAGGACGTCCGTCCGCTCGCCGTTGTCGCTGCGGATCAGGTCCACGCGGGTGGAGGCGCGGTCCTGGTCCTGCGGGGGGTTCAGCTCGGCCTGCAACGGGTCCGCCGAGGTCTGGAAGGACAGGTGGAACTTCAGGCGGGTTAGAGAAGCCTGGTTATTGGTGGCACCGGTAGCCGGCGGCACGGGCCGGTCGTTGATCTGCTCGATCGTCCCGACGAACGCCTGCGCCGGTGTTGCCGGCAGCGCAACGAAAAGCGCGCTCGACAACACGGCGGCGGACGCGAGAGCCGCAGTGTGCTTGAACTTACCCACCAGAATTGCCTTCCGTTGCATGTAGCGGTTGCGTTGCTAGTTGACGATTACGAGAAACTCCTGCGAAGCCGAAGCCGAGTTGCCGGTCGCGGGCCCGATCGTCACCTGCAACGTGTAGCGCCCCTTCGGCAGCGGGGTGTCGCGGTAGCGGTGGATCGCAAACGTCCCGTCGCCACGGACGGTGCCGGTCGCAAGAATGCGGTGCGTCGACGTCCCGATCCGCTGCTGGAACGCGATGACGGAGCCCGCCTTGTTAGGCGTAGTGGTTCCTGTCACCACGATGGGCCGCGTGTGCGAGATGGTGCTACCGCTGCGCGGCGATGCGACCGCGATGCGCGTCTTGACGCTGATGTGCACGCCGTTCGAACGCGTGGCGCCGGCGTTCTGGCTGTCTGACCCGTCGTACTCCGCGACGTAGTCAGCGCCACGCGGTGGTCGCAGGTTGTTGACGAAGAACGTGCCGTTGGCATCCGTGGCGACACGAGCGATCGTCGTCGCAGAGGCCGCGGGGTACACCTTGGCGAGAACCGAGACCGTTTGGTTCGCAAGCGGCGACCCGTTGCTGGCGACCAGCTGCCCGCTCAGGCTGATGGCGTCACCCGAGTAGATCGTCGTCCGGGACGCGCTGAGAGTGAGTCGTGCACGCGGGCGGGAGTCGGTTGGCGTGGCGCTGGCAGAAACCGACTGGCTCGCGCTGGCACTGGCTGAGGTCGACGCGCTCGCGGACTCGGATGGCGAAGCGCACTCCGTCGGCTGGTCGGTCGGGGTGGCCGACTCGGTCGCTTGGTCCGTCGGGCATTCGGTGGGAGAGGCAGACGGCTCCTCGCTCGCGCTCTCGCTGGGTTCGGGCGCGGGCGCGGTCTTTAGCGTGCAGTCGAAGCGGCCACCCGCCGTCGCGGGCGTGGCCGGCCCGCCGCCACGCCCGATCGTGTCGACTATCGTGTAGATCGGCGAGCACGAGTCGACCGACGTGGGGCCGTCCGGGTTCGCGATGCGCACCCGGTACTTGCCGGCCGCGGCGCCGAAAAGGTCGAAGTCGGCAACCACCTGCGTCGCGGAGTTGATCACGAGTCGGCCGGTGATCGGCGCGACCTCGTTCGCGGCAAGCGTGACCGTGGGGGGGTTGAACGGGTCGTCGTAGAACCCTCGTCCGTCGAAGATCAGCCTCGTCGGTCCTGAGTTACCGGAGGCGCTCGGCGACACCGCACTGATGGCGACGGGCGTGATGCGCAACGCGTTCGACAGCACGGTCGACAAGCCGTCCGTGTTGCGGACGCGGATGTCCCGGAATCCCGGTGCCGCCTCGAGCGCGACGTTGAAGCCCTGCTCCAGCTGGTTCGGTGAGTAGGTCACAGCGCTGCCGTCGTAGTCAGCGCGCGTCAGACGGACGTTGTCGTCGACGACGCTCGACGCCGGGAACAGGACCTCGACCTTCGTGTCCTTCGCGTAGTTGGCACCGCTGACGAAGAATCCATGCGGGCCGCTCGAGCCCACTGGAAGCTGCGGCACGGAGATCGAGCTGATCGTCGGAGGGCCTGCGGCGACAACCGTGAAGCACGCGAGGCAGATATCGCCCTCCTCCTTCGTCTGACCCGCGATGTAGACGTAGGCGTCGTACGGCCCGGGGTTTCGCGGCGGCGCGCTAGCGGAGAAGCCGAACGCGAATGACGCCCGCAGGTGGTTAGTGGGCGCGACGATCGGCTCGGCGTCCTCTTGGACGTTGCCGATGATCTGGTCGTTCGTGCCTGAGCGGAACAGGCGCACCTGCGTGCCCTCGCCCGGGTCGAGCGGCTCGCCGCCCGAACTCACGGCCGGCGGGTTACCAGCCGGCGGGAAGAACGTGCTTGTGGTGAAGTCGAGGATCGAACTGACAGTCTTGGTGTTGGACTCCGCCGGCGGGTCGATCCGCAGAATTGGCGCTGCGCTCGCCGCAGTGGTGCCGGTCGCGATCGTGAGCCCGGTAGAGACCAGCAGGGCTCCTGCGAGCGCGCCAAGTCGGCGTACGGACAGGCGTCGTGCGATCATCGGGCTCCTCGGGAGGTCCTCGCGGTGAGACTCCACCGCTGTGCATAACTACGGCGCGCGGCCGCACCGTTCCTGCTCAAGCGTACGTGGCCTAGGGGTGAGACGGGTCTTTCCTGCCCTGCTATCCAGAACGTGTCGCGGCGGCATTCGTCGCCGTTCCTTAGAGCCACAGATGCGTGACAGGGTTCAGCAGTGGCGCTCGCGCGCCACCCCTTTACGTCGGGTCGATCCTTATGTCCCTTAAGGGCGAGGTCCCTCGCCCGGCGCTCGCCGTGCGCGGTGAGGGCATCGTGGAGCCGTCGTCGCCTGTGCTCAGGGCGGACGACCACGGCGTCCTCCGCGGCGACGGCGTCTTCGAAACCGTCCGGATTCACACCGGGCGTCCTTTTCTGCTCGACCCCCACCTGGACCGCCTCGCGATCTCGGCCAGCCGCGCTGACATCGCCCTCCCGGCGCGCGGCGCGTGGCTCGCGCTCGTCGACGAGGCGTTGACCGCCTACGGCAGCCATGACGGGGCCCTGCGGCTCGTCTCCACGCGCGGGCCCGAAGGGGGAGAGCCCACGGCGTACGCGCTGGTGACGCCGGTGCCGGAGTCGGCGCTGCGGGCGCGGGAGCACGGCGTGCGGGCGGTGACGCTGTCGCTCGGCATCACTGCCGGCGCGCGCCGCGACGCGCCGTGGCTGCTCGGCGGCGTCAAGACCACTTCGTACGCGGTCGCGATGGCCGCCATCCGGCACGCCGAGGCACTGGGCTACGACGACGCGCTCTGGCTGTCGGTCGACGGTCAGGTGCTCGAGGCGCCGACGGCGACCGTGGGCTGGGTGCGCGACGGCACGCTCGTCAGCCCGCACCCGGCCGAGGAGGTCGGCATCCTCGCCGGCACCACCCTCGGCTACGTCGCGGAGCTCGCCCGGCAGCTGGACGTGCCGGTCGAGCTCCGCCCGGCGCAGGTCGAGGAGCTCCGCGCCGCGGACGAGGCAATGCTGCTGTCGTCGGTACGCGGGATTGCGCCTCTCCTCCAGCTCGACGACCGGCCGATCGGCGATGGGACGCCCGGCCCCGTGACGAAGCGGCTCGCGGGTGCGTACGAGGACGCGGTCGCCTCGGCGTAGCGGTCTAGTCGCGCTCGCTGCGGATGATCTCGGCGGAGTCGGGACCGTCGGGCGAGGCGAGGTCGCAGAGCAGCGACAGCGGCACGCCGCTGCGCAGCCACTCCAGGACGGGCGACTGCTCCGTCATCGACGAGCCTCCGGCACGCTCGGGGGGAAGCGTTGTTTTGCCTACGCGGTGTCTATCGGAGCGGCGGTGGCCGAAGTGGACACTCCAGACGTGTGAAAAAGAACCACCGTTCGGCGTATTCAGATCTCGGATCAGAAGGCGAAGTTGAGTGGCGTCATCCGGCACGTCCGCGGGCTCGTCGTGGGCGGGTAGACCGGGATGTACTTCTTCTTCTGCGTCACCCCGTTGTAGGTCACCCACACCACGTATTGCTGGTTCGACGCGAGGTTCGGCACCTTGTAGTAGCCGGTGCTCGCCGTCGTGCCGATGTTCCAACCGAGGATCATCGTGTTGGAGTCGGCCGCGATGGACCACGCGACCGCACGGCTCGCCTGGACGCGGGTGCCGTTCCGGCTGACATAGCCGTGGATGCCGCCCGTGCTCCCGCCAGCCGGACAGATCACCGGGAGTCGCAGGTTCACGCCCGTGCGCGGCACCGCGAGGTTACGGCGGAGCGAATGGCCGTAGCGCGTCTCGACGGTCGTGCCGGAGGAGTTCTTCGGGTAGTTCTCGATGTAGACGTGGTGGGCATTTGCGGGCAGCGTCTGGCGCCAGCTCTTGGTGAGCCCGCCGGGGTTGGTCGTGGCGCCGTCGCTGGAGATGCTGCGGTTGAGCCATTGCGTTACGCCGTAACCGCCGGCGGTGCGCACGCAGCCGTCGAGCCCGATCTGCTGGTTCGCGGAGTTGTAGATGTCGAAGCCGATGAAGATGTTGACGTAGCGGCCGTCGGTGCCGGCAACGGTGCCGGAAACACTCTTGGTCGTGCCCGCGCACGCGGCGTGCGCGACCCGTGCCGCCCCGAAGGTCGCGGCTGTCACCGTCGCGAGGACGCCAACCGCGAGTCGCGGCATACGAGTCATTGGGAGGAGCGTTCCGGCGGCGTGGGGGAACGCGGTTGCGAGACGAGCGACTCGATGCGGTCGAGCCGGCGGCTGACTGTCTCCTCGAGACGCGCGACTCGCCGGTCGAGCATGTCGAGGGACAGCTGCGCGCGGCCCAGCCAGGAAATCAGCGCGGCCGTCCGGCCGCGCTCAAGATCAGCGTCATCGCCACCGCTCTCCGCGGTGCGTCCGGATGCAGCCGGCATCGGGGGGTCGAGCGGGGCGCCCTTGCGGCGCCAACCGGGCCGATCGCCCGCCGGCCGCGCCGGAATGAGTCGGTCCGGCTCGTCCTGAGGTCCAGCGTCGGTCATCGCTGCCACCCTCCGAGGCGGGACCTAGCGTCGCGCGAGCCGGTCTTCCAGAGCGTCTGTCGCCCGCCGGCGTGGCAGCGAAACCCGAGTCGCCGTCTGCCGCGTGTAGTCAGCGTAGTAGCCGCGCGCTGCGGATCCGGGAACCGCGTTCAGGACGAAGCCGATCACGTGGGCGCCCACGCCCTGCAGCCGACGCGTCGCCTCGGCCGCCAAGTTGCGCTGCGTCCTGCCCGCACGACCGACGACGAGTACGCCGTCGACCTGCGTCGCCAGCACCACCGCGTCGGTTACCGGGAGCACCGGGGGTGAGTCGAACACGACGATGTCCGCGATTGTCGCGAGCTCCTCGATGACCGCGCTCATGCTCTGTGAGCCCAAGATCTCCGCAGGGTTTGGTGGCAGTGGCCCGCTCGTCAGCACCGCGAGATCGTCGCGCCAGCCTTGCAGCGCGTCCCGCAGGTCCACTTGGTGCGTGACGACCGACGTCAGCCCGACCGCGCCCTCCAGCCCGAAGTGGTCTGCCAGCCGTGCGCGCCGCAAGTCTGCGTCGACCAGGATGACGCGTTCGCCGCTCTGCGCCAGCGCGATGGCGAGGTTCGCAGCGGTGGCGGTCTTGCCTTCCCCCGGTGAGGGAGACGTCACGAGCAGCGTTCGGAGTGGCGAGTCGGGGTCCACGAACTGCACCGCCGTTCGCAGCGCGCGGTAGGCCTCGCTGGCAGAGGCGGCCGGGGTTGTGGCGGCGACCAAAGGATCGGTCGCGGCGTCGCGTCGCCGCGGGACGAGACCGAGCAGCGGCGCGTTAAAGCAGGCGGCCGCCTGCGCCGGCACCTTCACCGACCGGTCGAGGCTCTCGAGCAGCATCGCGAGCGCGGCCCCCGAGAGCAGACCGAGGAAGAGCCCCAGCGCGGCGTTGATAGTCGGCCGCGGCGCGACCGGGGTGCGCTGCACGCTCGCCGCGTCGACGACCCGCGCCACGACCGGGACGCGGTTGCTCGACTCGAGCGTCCCGACTTGCTCGACGAGAGCTCGCGCCGCGGCGTTGGCAATGTCGCGCGCGCGCTCTGGACTGCCGTCCTGTGCGGTGACATGAATAAGCAAGGTGTCCTGCACGGACGTCGCCGTGATCTTGCGCTGCACCTGGGGCACCGTCTCCGGCAACCCAAGCTGGGTGCGGACCCGTGTCGCCGCCGACTTCGACGTCGCGATCCGCGCGTAGCTCTTGAGCAGGATCTGCGCGAGCTGGGTCCCTTGCAGCGCGTCCTGGACGCGCGAAGCCTCCGGAATGCTCACGAAGAGCTCTGCCGTCGACTCGTAGCGCTTGGGTGTGCTCCGCGTGACGGCCGTGGCTCCCGCCAGACCGGCGAGCACGCACAGCGCGATGGCAATCCACCGCCGCCGCACGACGCCGAGCAGCGACGCGAGGTCCACGCCGGGAATGATAGGCCTACGACATGGCCGGCGGCGGGGGCGAAGTTCGGCCGCGCTGCCCCGTCGGGCACGCGTGGATCGACGTAATCAGCTACGTCGATGCCGTCGACAGGATCGTTGACCTGGCCCGCACCCATGACGGCAGACGGCATGTCGTCGTGACCCCGAACATCCACCACATCGTGGAGCTCGAGCACAACCCGCGCTTCCGATCGGCGTACGCGAACGCAGCACTGGTCGTGCCGGATGGCGCGCCGGTCGCGCGCGCGGTCGGCCTGCTCGCGGGACGCCGACAGCCACGCATCGCGGGGTCCGACCTCGTCGACGACGTGTGCCACGCCGCGGCAGCTGCTGGTCTCACGGTTGGGCTGCTCGGCGGACAGCCCGGCGCCGGCGAGGCGGCGGCCCGGCGTCTGCGCGAGGGAGACGCCCGGCTGCGAGTGACGCTCGTCGAGCCCGCGCCGCACGGGTTCGAGAACGACGCGCGCGAGCGCCAACGGATCATCGATGACGTGCGCCGATCGGATCCCGACATCCTGCTGGTCGGCCTGGGCGCGCCCAAGCAGGAGATCTTCGCCGACGAGCACGCTGCGGAGCTTGGCGGCGGCGTTGCGGTATGCGTCGGTGCCGCCATCGACTTCACCGGCGGCGCCGCGACGCGCGCGCCACGGTTGTGGCGGCGACTCGGGCTGGAATGGCTGTGGCGAACCGCGCAAGAGCCGCGGCGTCTCGCGCCGCGCTACGCCGTCGCCGCGCCGCGTTTCGTGCGGATCGTTGCACCGTCCGTGGTCCGAGCGCTGCTTGGCCGACGGCGGAGCGGATGACGAGCGACGTCTGCAAGGCTGCACACCATGCCAGTCGGCGACCGCCCACTGTTCGTGTCCTGGATCCCGGGTCACGGACGCAGCAGTGCGCTGGCGCGTGAGATCGGTGCCGATGCTCTCTTCGTAGGCACGGCAACGCAGGCACCGGGCACAGCGGTCCTGCGCTACCTCCGGAACGCCTGGGCGACCTGGCGCGCGCTCGCGTCGGCGCGACCGTCCGCGATCGTCGTGATGCTGCCGCCGTTGCCGGCAGCGCTCACGGTTGTGGCGTGGGCACGCCGGCGCCGCGCTCGGGTCGTGCTCGACGCGCATACCGGCGTCTTCAACGACCCGAAGTGGCGATGGCTGCTCTGGCCGACGCTCGCGCTGGCAAAGCGGGCGACGGCGACGATCGTGACGAACGAGGCGCTCGCGGCAGTCGTCCGTGCGCGTGGCGGCCGGGCGCTGGTCCTGCACAACCCGCCGGACCTTGCCGCGGCCGCGATCCGAGCCCGCGGCGGTGGCGGCGTCGTTGTCGTCTGCGGGTGGGCCAACGACGAGCCCGTGGACGCGGTCCTCGCGGCCGTCGCCGATATAGAGACTCCGGTGACTCTCACCGGGCGACCGCCCGCCGGCCTGCCGTCACGGCACCCGCGGGTGCGTTTCAGCGGCTGGCTCGACGACGACGACTACACGAGTCTCATTGCTGCGGCCGACGTCATCGTCGCCCTGACCACACGGCCGCACACGATGCAGCAGGCGGGGTATGAGGCGCTGGCTCTGCACGTGCCGCTCGTCACGAGCGACACGGCGGTTTTGCGCGAGTTCTTCCAAGAAGGTGCGGCGTTCACGTCGACAGAGCCGTCTGCGATCGCCGAGGCGATCCGGACGGCGCTGCGCAACGGGGACCAGTTGCGCGAAGGGATGCGACGCCTGCACGCCCGGCGGGCGGCCGGCTGGCGTATCGAGATCGACGAGCTGCGGCGCCTCGTCGGCTCGCCCCGCGAAGGTGCGCGGCAGTGATCGACGTGACCACGAGCGTCGTGATCCGCTGCTTCAACGAAGAGGAGCACATCGGCCGCCTTCTCACGGGGCTGACACGTCAGCGCCGCAAACCCGACCAGATCGTGGTGGTCGACTCGGGTTCCACCGACGCGACGCTGGACATCGCACGGCGCTTCCCGACCGAGATCGTGCACATCCCGAAGAAAGAGTTCTCCTTCGGGCGGGCGCTGAACCTCGGGTGCGCGCGCGCGTCTGGCGACGTACTGCTGCTGGTGAGCGCACACGTGTATCCGGTTCACACGACGTGGCTAGAGGATCTCGTGGCGCCGTTCGCCCGGCCCGACGTAGCGCTTGCGTACGGCCGCCAGATCGGCAACGAGCTGACCCGGTACTCCGAGCACCGAATCCTCGCGCGTTGGTTCCCGGCGACGAGCGACACGGCGCAACGGCACCCGTTCTGCAACAACGCGAACGCCGCGATACGGCGCACGCTGTGGCAGCAATCGCCCTACGACGAGGAGCTCACCGGGCTCGAGGACCTCGCGTGGGCGAAGCGTGCGGTCGAAGCCGGGCACACGATTGCCTACGTCGCGAGCGCCGCGGTCGTGCACGCACATCGCGAGACGTTCCGGCAGGTCGCCAATCGCTACCGCCGCGAGGCGATCGCACACAAGGCGATCTACCACGACCAACGCATGGGGGCGGCCGAAGCGGCGTGGCTCGCGATGATCAACATCGGTGGTGACATCGCGCACGCCGTGCAGGCGCGCCGGCTCCGCGAGCTGCGCGACATCATCGCGTTCCGGACAGCGCAGTTCGTGGGCAGCTACCAGGGTTTCGCGCAAGCAGGTCCGGTTCGCGACGAGCTCAAGCGCCGGTTCTACTACCCGGCTGACGTTCGCACGGACGACGAAGCGCATCGCCCGGGCGATCACACCATCGACTACAGCGGCCCCGCGGAGGACGTGTCGTGACCCGACCGCACGTCGTCGCGCTCGTCCCGATGCGCCACGACAGTGAGCGCGTGCCGGGCAAGAACTACCGCCTGCTCGGCGGCCGGCCGCTCTACCACCACGTCGTCTCGGCCCTCGTCGAGTCCGGGGTGGTCGACGAGGTCGTGATCGACACCGACAGCGAGGTCATCGCTGCGGACGCCGCGGCCAGCTTCCCCGACGTCCGGGTGGTTCCGCGCCCGCTCGAGCTGCTCGGCGGACACGTCGCGATGAACGACGTGCTGCTGCACGACGTGACCCAGGCGCCCGCTGACCTGTACCTGCAGACACACAGCACGAACCCGCTCCTGCGGCCGTCGACGATCCGCGACGCCATGCACGCGCTTTCCGAGTCCGCGGGCGCGCACGACACGCTGTTCGCGGTGACGGCGCTGCACACGCGGCTGTGGTGGCCAGACGGCCGGGCCGTCAACCATGATCCGGCGGTGCTGCTCAGGACGCAGGACCTCCCCCCGGTCTACGAGGAGAACAGCAACCTCTACCTCTTTCCGGCCGATGTCCTGCAACGCCGCGGCAACCGGATAGGCGAACGACCGCTGCTCTTCCCGATGGACCCTCTCGAGGCGTGGGACATCGACGACGAGGTCGACTGGCAGATCGTGGAGGTGCTTTACGCGATGGGGACGGCGACCAGTGGCTGACCGCGTCCTCATCAGCTGCCCGCAGATGCAGGTCAGCTTCCCGGCGTTCGAGGAGCAGTTCCGAGCCCTCGGCATCGAGGCCGACCTGCCGCCGGTCGAGCAGGCGCTGTCGGAGGCCAAGCTGCTGGAGATCATCGACCGCTACGACGGGGTGATCGCGGGCGACGACGAGTTCACCGCCCGCGTCCTCGCGCGCGCGACGCGGCTGCGCATCCTGTCGAAGTGGGGCGTCGGCGTGGACGGGATCGACCGGGAGGCCGCCGCGCGCGCGGGGATCCCGGTGACGAACACACCCGGCACGTTCGACGGCGAGGTCGCGGACGTCTGCATCGGCTATCTCGTCCTGCTCGCCCGCGGGCTGCACCGACTCGACGCCGGCGTGCGCGCCGGCGGGTGGCCGAAGATCGAGGGCACCTCGCTCGCCGGCAAGCGGCTCGTCATCGTCGGGCTGGGCGGCATCGGGAGCGCGCTGGCTCGCCGCGCGGCGGCGATGGAGATGACAGTCATCGGCTGCGACGCCGACGAGGGCGCGCGCGACCGCGCGCTCGCCTCCGGGGTAGATGTCCGCGACCTGCGCGACGCGCTGGCGATCGCTGACTTTCTGTCGCTCAACTGCCCGCTCACGCCGCAGTCGCGGCATCTCGTCAACTCCGAGTCCCTCGCGCTGATGCCGCGCGGCGCGTACGTCATCAACACGGCTCGGGGCGGGCTCGTCGACGAGGCAGCGCTCGTGGCCGCCTTGACGTCCGGCCAGGTCGCGGGCGCGGCGCTCGACGTCCTTGAACGCGAGCCGCCCGCCGCCGACAACCCACTGCGCAGGTTCGACACGGTCATCTTTGGGACGCACAACGCCAGCAACACGGCCGAGGCCGTCCAACGCGTCAGCGAACGCGCGGTCGACAACCTGCTGCGCGGACTCGCGGCACCCGCATGACGTCGCCGGTCGTTGTCGTCACCGGCTGCGCCGGCGGCGTGGGGTCGGCAACCGTGGACCTGCTGCACGGCAAGGGCTGGTACGTCGTCGGGATCGACCGCAGCCAGCCTGGCGAGAGCCACAGCTGCGACGAGTGGCTCGTCGTCGACCTCGAGGACAGCGCGGCGCTACAGAGGGCCGCCGCGGGAATCGCGCAGCGCCATCCCGCGATCGCCGGGCTGGTGAACAACGGCGCGATTCAGGACCTGCACTCGGTTGCCGCACTGGAGCTGGCGAGCCTGACGCAGGTCGTGGCGGTCAACGTCGGGTCCGCGCACATCCTCACGCGCGAACTCGCCACGGCGTTGCGCGACGCGCACGGCGCGATCGTCAACGTGGCGTCAGTACACGCCGTCGCATCGACGCCGAACATGGCGGCCTACGCCAGCAGCAAAGGCGCACTCGTGGCGTACACACGGGTGACCGCGTTGGAGCTCGCCCCTGAGGTTCGCGTCAACGCGGTCCTCCCGGGTGCGGTCGATACGCCCATGCTCGCTGCGGGTCTCGCTCGGCGACCGCAGGACGGCGCACGAGACGAGGCGCTCGCGGCGCTCGCGGCTCGCGCGCCGCTGGGCCGAGTCGCAAGACCGGTCGAGGTCGCGACCGTGATCGAGTTTCTCCTCGACGGCGAGCGCTCGTCGTTCATCACCGGCCAGGGCCTCGTCGTCGACGGCGGGGTCACGGTTCGCCTCCCGTCGGAGTAACCGAACCGCCGCGCAGAGGCGTCCGCAGACCCGAACGAATCGCGCGGTATCTCTGCTCGTCGAGCTTGCCGACGCGACGCCGTAGCCACCACGCCAGCAGCGCGACGCGCGTGAACACGCGGCCCGCGGCCGCGCCGCGCCACTTCCGGAGGTAGAACACCTGACTGCGGACCTGGTGGTCGGCACCGCTCTGCGGGATGTGCTCGCGCGACGACCCACCCGCGTGCTCCGCGGTCGCCTCTGCGCACAGGTGCACCGACCAACCCGCCGCCACCAAGCGGCGCGCGAGGTCCATCTCCTCGAAACACAGGAAGTAGGTCTCGTCGAAGCCGCCGACGGCTGTGATCGCGTCGCGACGGGCCAGCATGCACGCGCCCTCGACGTAGCCGACGGGTCCGCTCGTCGCGAAGTCGGGGTCGTATCTCCGCTCCGGGAGCAGGGCACCGAGCGCGCGCGGAAGCAACGGGTGCAGCTCGGTCGCGAGGCTGGGCTGCCGGCCTGCCGAGTAGTGCGCGCGGCCGCGACGGGTCATGCGCGGGCCGGCCAGCGCGCAGTCGTCGCGCGCGGCGACGTATTCCGCGAGACGGCGCAGGTCCGCGCGCTGGATCCGTGCGTCGGGGTTGAGGAAGAGCACTAACGACGCGGTCGTCGGCAGAGCAGCGAGCCCGACGTTGCAGCCCGCGCCGAACCCGCGGTTCGTGCGGTGCAAGAGCGTCACGCCCGGTAGATCGAGCGACCGCACCACGTCGCGCGTCGTATCCCAAGAGTCGTTGTCGACGACGACGACGCCCGCCAGCTCCGTGACCGGTAGCTGCCCCAGGCAGTCCGCGATGTCTGCCGCCGACCGATACGTCACAATGACGACACCCAGACTGTTCAGCACCGTGGTTGCTGCGCTCGCCATGGCCCCGATCATCGCAGCCGACGGCGCAACCGGACGTTGAGACATGATGGGGAGACATGAGGCGCTGGCTTCGTCAATCTCGGTATCGGCTGCACGCGTGGGCCGATCGCGTCGGCGCCACCGACGACGCCGCGCAGCGGGACCGCCTGAGTGATCAGTTGACGCAGCGCCTGCTGGCGCTCGGCTACCGCAACCTCGCGGCCGAGAAGGGTGCGCTGCCCCCACTCGCTGACACGGAGTTCCGGCAGTTCTCACAGAACGGCGAGGACGGCATTCTGCTGTTCCTGTTCTCGGTGCTCGGCACGACCAACCGTCGTGCGGTCGAGATCTGTGCTGGCGACGGCATCGAGTGCAACACGGCGAACCTGATCGTCAACCACGGCTGGGAAGGCCTGCTGTTCGACGGTGACCCGGTTCTCGTCGCCCGTGGGCAGCGCTTCTACGCGAGGACTCCCGAGACGCGGCGCCTGCCGCCGCGGTTCGAGCACGCGTGGCTCACGCGGGACAACGTGGACGGCAAGATCCGCGCGGCGGGCTTCGCCGGCGACATCGACCTGCTGTCACTCGACCTCGACGGCATGGACTACTGGATCTGGGACGCGATCGACTGCGTCTCGCCGCGGGTCGTCGTTCTCGAGTACAACAACCGCTGGTCCGAGGAGTTCTCGGTGACCGTGCCGTACACGGATGCGTTCGTCGTCGCGGACCAGCGTCCGCAGGCGGCCGGCTACTTCGGCGCCAGCCTGCCGGCGTTCGCGTCGCTCGGCCGGCGTAAGGGCTACCGGCTCATCGGCGCGAACAGCCTCAACACGAACGCCGTGTTCCTGCGCGACGACGTTGGCGACCCGCAGTTCCCCGAGGTGAGCGCTGCCGCCTGCTTGGCCAGTCCGTACGCGCGCTACCAGCAGCGCACCAAGTACCCGTTGATTGCCCGGCTCCCGGTCGTGGAGGTCCCGCCCGCGTGAGCCCGCCCGGCACGTCCTACGACGTCGTCGTGCTGCTCGGGACATCGTGGGAAGTGCTGCGCGATCGCGGCACCCGCTGGCGTTCCGTGCTGGTCCGGTGGCTCGACGATCGACGCGTCGCGTCCCTCACCGCCGTCGACTACCCGAAGTTCAGCCGGCGGGCGATGATGCGGCCCACCCGCCGGCTCGTCTCCAGCGCGGCGTCGTGGAAACAGGACATCCGCCTCTGGCACGCCAGCGTCCCGGCGTTCGCGCACCGCAGTCCCGCGGATCGCCTGGCGTGGGGGCGAGTGGCGCGCGCGCTCGACGGCGTCCTGCCGGCGCCCGCGCGTCGGGTCGTCATCGCCGCAACGCCGCTGTGGATGCCCGCGTTGCTGCGGCTCCCCGCGGAGCGACGCGGCTTCGACGCAGTCGACGACTGGCGCGGTCTTCCCGCGACCGCGCGCTATCGAAGCCACGTGGACGCGGGCTACCAGCTGATGTCCCACGCTGACTCGCTGACCGCCGTATCCGGCGTCCTCGCCGCGAGGCTCAGTCGCGACTACGGCGTGCGCGAGCCTGTCGTCATCGGCAACGGCGTCGACCTGTCGCTCTACGCGCAGGACGTCGCCTCGACACTGACGCTGCCCGACCGGTCGTTCGCGGTGTACGTCGGCGTGATCGAGGAGCGGGTCGACCTCGACCTCGTCGCGCAGGTCGTGCGCGCGTTGCCCGAGATGCCAGTCGTCGTCGCCGGACCCGCGGCGCCACGCTACGGCGAGGCCCTGCGGCGCACGGGTGCCAGTTGGCTGGGCGCCGTGAGCCCAGCTGACGTGCCAGCGCTGTTGCAACATGCAGCCGTCGGACTCGTGCCGCACCGCGTGAACGACTTCACCGCCAGCATGGATCCGCTGAAGGTGCTGGAGTACCTAGCCGCGCGGCTGCCCGTCGTAGCAACTCCGGTGCCCGGCGTGGCTGTCTCGAACCGTGTAGTTGTTGCGGAACCTCGGGATTTCGCCGCAGCGGTCGCGGCGGCGGCTCGACACGGGAGATATCGCGACCCGGACCCGCGGCTCCGCGCGCGCGACTGGGACGCGGTCGCCGCTCGCTTGCTCAACGTGCATCTGCCACCCGGCGTCGACGAGCGCGGTGGCTTACGCGGCCGGGACCGGCGCGCCGCGCCGGGCTAGCGCCGGGATCCACGACGGCGTGACGCCGCGTACCTGCTTCCCGCGCGACTCTCCGAGCGAGATCAACTCCTCGAGCAGCTGGCAGTGGCGCTCGTAATAGTCCGTGTAGCTGCGGTGCCTGAAGAACGACGGATGAGCGTCGAAGACCGTCTGCATCAACTCGTCGCTGTACTGCGTCAGGGGGCTGTGCTGCCAAAAGTAGTTCTCCGACGGGCGGCGTCCGTCGCAGCCGGCCACGTCAACGACGTCGGCGAGCGCGAACGCCAACGGCAACATCAGCAGCGTGAGGATGTTGCCGGAGTCGCTGACACGTGGATCGGTCGCGGTCGGGATGTTGAGGCTCCCGGCGAACGCGACCGGCACTACCCGCCGCGCGATGCGGGGGTAGTGGGCCTCCAGCAGCGCCGCGAAGTACTCGCCCGTCACGACGAACGCGTCGCAGAGGTCCAGCGCTCGCGCCAGGTCTTCGCGGAACGTCGCTGCGTAGCGGCTGGGGCCGAAGTGGAACACCGGGTCCGCGCACACGATGACCGTTGGCTGTAACCGCGCAATGAGCTCGGCATTGCGCACTGTGGAGTTGCACACGATGCGGACGTCGGCGGTCACCGACGCTGGGTCGACGAGACCGGCAGACGGGCCCGTCCCGAGCACAAACGCATCTCGTCCGCGCGGCGTGGCGTCCAGGAACGCGCCGAACGCCTTGCCGGTCACCGGCACGCTCGCCGTCAACGCCGCGTGGACGCGCCGGTAGCCGAGGTACTCCGAGGTCAACGAGAGGTTCGGGTCTACGACGGCGCTGCGCCGTAGACGCGCCCCGGCGCGTGCGATCGTGGTGGGCCGCACGTCGGGCAGCAGGTACCACGGGCGACCAGCGGGGCGGTCGGCAGTCCATCCCCGTATGTGCACCAGCGACGGATCGAGGTACGGGACGCTCTCGGCGTCGAGGGCGAGGTCGGCGCGAGTTGGTACGTGCACCGGAATCGCGAGGTTCGGGAGGTACCAGTTCACCCGCGCCGCTACATCCGACAACGACCGGCGCGACTCGGGCGGCGGCCACACGGTCAGGTAGTCCGCGCGCCCCGTCGCGAGCGGCGCGGCGACGGCACGCAGCGTCCGATTGACCGCTCGGCGGGCATGGAACATTGGCTTGACGCGTCGTCCATACGCCGCCGCGCGGCCGTCAGCGCGCACACCGGCACCCTATTAAGTTGTTCTCATGCGGCCGCGCGCAATCGAGGCCGTCGCGGGCGCCGGAACCGGGTTCGCGCGGTCCGCCGACGCGGTGCGGTCGCGCGCGGTGTCGATAGCCGCGATCGGCTTCAGCCTGGTCGTCGTCTTCCTCGGCGCGGCCCAGCGGCTGCCGGCCGTCCCGCTCATTGCCGCGCTCATCGGCGGATTTCTCGCCCTCGGCGCACTGCGGCGTCCGTCTCGCGCACTCGCGCTGGGCTTTGCGGCAGTGATCGTCATTCCGATCTACTACTTGCCAGTACTCCCCGGCACGCAGGTCGGGTT
Organism: Mycobacteriales bacterium; assembly: GCA_046262915.1. Classification (GTDB taxonomy): domain Bacteria; phylum Actinomycetota; class Actinomycetes; order BP-191; family BP-191; genus JBHELW01. The sequence continues at coordinate 26,590 of JBHELW010000245.1, forward strand.
AACACCGGTCGCCGTCGCGTCGCTGGTCTTGTTGCCACTCGCCCTGACTCGGGTGCGTCACCTACGTCTCGGTGCGCTCGACTTCGCGTTCCTGGCGCTCGTCGTCCTGCGCGTTGTGTCGTTCCTCCTGAACTACCGGTCCGGTTGGGGCGCGACCGCGTCGGCGCTGCTGACGATCGCGCTGCCCTACACCGCCTTTCGCCTCGTATCCACTTATCCGAACGCGCACCGGGTGTTCGCGCGTGCTGTCGTCGTCGCGGGGCTGCCTCTCGCGTGCATCGGGATCGCCGAGCGACGCGGCTGGCCGAACCCGTTCTTCAACTCACTCGCGACCGGCTACCAGAGCACGAAATGGGCGCGTCCGCTCCTGCGGTTCCACACGGTGCGCGCCGAGGCGAGCTTCGGGCACCCGATCATGTTCGGCATGTTCCTGGCAGTCGCGCTCGCGCTCGCGATAGCACTGGCGTGGACCGCTGCTCGGCCACGCAACCGCGTCGCGTACCTCGTCGCCGTGGCGGTCATGGCGGCGGCGCTGGTCGACACACTCAGCCGTGGGCCGCTATTGATGTTCGCGCTGTTCCTCCCGCTCTGGGGCATCACGCAGGTCGCTCGCCTCGACCCGCGCCGCGTACGCGCGGGGCTCGCCATGCTCGTGGTCATCGTCGCGGTCGCCGCCCCGGCGCGGGACACACTTCACGCGCTGCGCACACAGAGCACGGGGAGCAGCATCGAGGCGAAGAGCGCACGCTTCCGCGTGCAGCTGGTCGAGATCGCGGCGGACCCGGCGAACTTCACGTGGCTCGGCCAGCGGTCGGAGGAGGAAGGCGGGTTCACAGACGTCGTGTTCTCGAGGATCGGTGTCCGCGCGGTGGACAACACTTTCGTGCTGCTGTACCTGACGGGCGGCGCGCTCGTCATGCTCGCCTTCTTCGTTCTCATGCTGCTGACTTTCCTCGCTGCGCTGCGCCCCGGTCTTGATCCGGTTGAGCGCGCCCTGGCGATCATTCTCAGCATCGCGTTCGTGAACCTGCTGACCGTCAACTTGTCGACGAACTTCGCCGACGTGTTCTGGATCTCGCTTGCGGGTCTCGCGAGCGCGCTCCAGCGGCACCGCCTGCGCATTCCGGCGCTCGCAAACCGGTAAGGCTCACCCCGCGAATCGGTGCTGGGCCCGACCCACCGCGTCGACCTGGCACCGGAACAGCGCGCCGGCCAACGGTTGCTCGGTGAGTGCTGTCCCGGTCAAGCCCACGCTGGCAGTCGTCACGAAGAGCTCGTCGAGACCAGGTCCGCCGAACGCACACGACGTGACTCGGGCAACCGGCAACCTGATCTCGCGACGGAAGGCCCCCGCCGCGTCGAAGCACCGCACCGCGCCGCCGTCCCAGATGCCTACCCACAGGTCGCCCGCTGCATCGACGCAGAGCCCGTCGGGCAGCGCCGGCGTGAGGTCAATGAGTGCGCTCCGCGGACCGAGCGTGCCCGCGTCGACGTCGAACGGCGCGACGAAGACGCACGACTTGGACGTTTCTACGAAGTACATCCAGCGCCCGTCGGGCGACCAGTCGACGCCATTGCCAATCGTCAGGCCACGCCACTGCGGATGGACGGACAAGTCCGGGTCCAGCCGGTACAACGTGCCCGAGCCGGGCGTCTCGTCGAAGCTCATCGTGCTGGCCCAAAACCGACCGCGCGGGTCAACGCGGCCGTCGTTCATCCGCAGGTCCGGCCGGTCGGCCTCGACAGGCGCCAGCATCTCCCAGCGGCCGTCAGCGGACAGGCCCGCGAAGCCATCACGCCCAGCGGCAACCAGCCCACCGGCAGCGCGCAGCGCGAGTGCACCAACTTCCTGCGGAACATCTATCGCCTCGGATGCCCCTGTTACGGCGTCGAGGTGGAAGACGGTGCGCCCCAGGATGTCGACCCACCAGAGCCGATGGTCGCGCTCATCCCAGAGCGGTCCCTCGCCGAGCGTGGCCCGCCGGTCGCCGACGACGGTCCACTCTGATGGCACGTCGCATGCTCGCACGCTGTGCGGTCAAGCTGCGCAGCGACTTACGATGCTGGCAATGTCCATGCAGCCCGCGGCGTCTCCCGACGACGCAGCGCGCGTCGCCGTGATCATCCCGGCACACGGGAGTGCTACGGATTTGGCGCGGCTACTGCGCAGCATCGCCGATGTCGAGTGGCCACGGCAGCGCCTCGTCGTCATCGTCGCCATCGACGGGCCGGACGCGACGCTGGAGAACGTCGCGCGCACGGGCGGTGCCGACCTCGTCACTGTGCTGCCGACG
>JBHELW010000246.1:0-8501 GCA_046262915.1 Mycobacteriales bacterium
GGTGCCGCGACCGAGGTCGAGCTCAAGGAGAAGAAGCACCGCATCGAGGACGCCGTGAGCAACGCGAAGGCGGCCATCGAGGAGGGCATCGTCGCGGGCGGTGGCGTCGCGCTGCTGCAGGCGTCGACCACGGCCTTCGAGAAGCTCGACCTGCAGGGCGACGAGGCGACTGGCGCCAACATCGTCCGGCTCGCACTGGAGAGCCCGCTCAAGCAGATCGCCGTCAACGCCGGCCTCGAGGGCGGCGTGGTGGTCGAGAAGGTGCGCGGGCTCAAGGAGGGCTTCGGCCTCGACGCGAGCAACGGCGAGTACGTCGACATGATCAAGGCCGGCATCATCGACCCGGCCAAGGTCACCCGCTCGGCGCTGCAGAACGCGGCTTCCATCGCCGCGCTCTTCCTGACCACCGAGGCGGTCATCGCCGACAAGCCGGAGAAGCAGCAGCCGGCCATGCCGGGTGGCGGCGGCGGCATGGGAGACATGGACTTCTAGAGGTCCGAGCTCGGCGCGAGGGGCGGTTCCGCTACGGCGGGACCGCCCCTCGTTCGCCGTGGCAAGGTTGTCCGCATGACCGAATCGCCACAGCGACCCGGCGCGCCGGCCGCCGGGTGGTACGCCGACCCGTCCGGCCAGTTCGAGCAGCGCTACTGGGACGGCGCGACGTGGACAGCGCACGTCGTCCGCGCCGGTCAGCAGTCCGTCAGCCCGCTCGCGCCGCGGCCACCCGAGCCGGTGCGCGCGAGCGCGCCGGAGCGGGTGCAACGCCAGGTGCAGCACCAGGCCGGGATCGCCCCGTTCGTGGGTGGCGGCGGCACGATCTTCGACTCGCCGGTGCTCGTCGTGAACCAAAAAGCGAAGCTCATCGAGATCACCAACGAGTACGCCGTCTACGACCACAACGGCACGCAGCTCGGCTCCGTCGTAGAAGTCGGGCAGAGCGCGGCAAAGAAGCTCGTGCGCGTGCTGACGAACTACGACCAGTTCCTCACCCACCGGCTTGAGGTACGCGACATGTCCGGGCGCGCGTTGCTGCACCTGACCCGGCCCGCGAAGTTCGTCAAGAGCAAGGTCGTCGTCGCTACGCCGGACGGCCGCGAGCTCGGCACGATCCGCCAGGAGAACGCGATCGGCAAGATCCGCTTTGCGTTCGAGGTCGGTGCGCAACGCGTCGGCGGCATCCAGGCGGAGAACTGGCGCGCCTGGGACTTCGCCATCGTCGACGCGCAGGGTGGCGAGGTCGCGCGCATCAAGAAGACGTGGGAGGGACTCGCGAAGACGATGTTCACGACGGCGGACAACTACGTCGTGCGCATCCACCGCCCGCTCGAGGAGCCGCTGCGCACGCTCGTCATCGCGTCCGCGCTGACGGTCGACACAGCGCTCAAGCAGGACTCGCGCGGCTTCAGCTAGGCCAGGCGGATCAGCGGACGACCGGAAGGCGGACCACGCTGGCCGCCGGGCCGGTGTAGAGCGTGACGATGTTGCCGGCGTACGTCGCCACCGTGCCGCCCTCGCTGTCGGAGAACGTGAAGCGCAGCCGGTGCCCGCGCGCGACGACGTAGTCGGTGTAGAGCGACGGGAAGCGGGCGATCACCGGCATGCCGGGCGTCAGCGGCGTCCCGACGACTGGCGTCGACGGTCCGCGCGGCTGCACCGATGCGCGGACCGCAGCCTGCAGCCAGGCGTAGGTCACGGTGAGCGCACGCTTGTCGTCGCCGTCGTAGAGCGCGTCGGTGGGTGAGGCGTCCGCCTTCGCGTCCGGGCCGAGGTCGTCGATGCGGACCGCGATGTTGGTGTCCGCACCCGCAGCCGAGAACCGCAGGTCGAACTCGAACTGGCCGGAGAGGCGCGTCGTCTTTCGGAATGGCGCGGTCACGAACGACTGTGTCAGCGGCGCACCCGCGCCCGCGGCGTTGTCCGCCCAGGTGACGGAGTCGCCGTCGCCGCTCGGTCGGGTGTCGAGCGCCCCCTTTGACGTCGGGTAGAGCACCAGGTCCGAACGCGACGCCGGGTAGGCGGCCGACCGCTGCCACGACCCGTTCGCGCGCTGTACCTCGACCGGGCCGCCGCTCAGGGCGCCCGCGGGCACGCCCTTGAGGAACTGCAGCCACCAGCGATGCGTGCCCTCGATGAACTTGTCGGCGAACGGATGCGGGATGGCGTGACCGCTCGCGCGGCACGACTTGTCGCTCGGGCAGCGCGGGTCGACGTGGTCGCCGTTCATGAACCACAGCTTCTTGGGCACCGACCGCGGCAGCGCGAGCCACATGTTGCCGACGTTGACCGTCTTGACGTTGAAGTCGAAGAGGCCGTGGATGAAGAACACCGCGGCGCGGACCGTCTGCGCGTCCTTGCGGAAGTCGCGCTCGGCCCAGAAACCGCTGTCTGCGTCCTGGTACGGCGCGAAGTAGCCGGCGTCCGTGTAGGCGCCGAGGGTCGCGATGCAGGCCTTGCGCTCCGCGAGGTGCACCGCGTACAGCGGGTCGTCCGTGCCCGAGTTCGGTGTGTCAGCCGCGGCGAAGGCAGCCGTGAACTCCGCGGGCGTCGTGCGATGGCCATCGGACTCGACGCCGTTGAAGAAGTGGTAGTCGTACCAGGCGTCGATGGCGCGGATCGGTATCACGGCGGCGAGGGCGTTCTTGTGCTTCGCCGACAGTGGCGCCTCCGCCGCGGCACCCAGCGCGATCGTCCCGTCGTAGGACCCGCCCGTCATGCCGACGCGGCCGCTACTCCACGGCTGCTCCGCGAGCCAGTCGACGACGTCGACGGCGTCGAAGACCTCGTCGCGGTCGCCGTACTGCTGGCAGCCGCTGGTGTTTCGCGTACCGCGCAGGTCCATCGCGGCGAAGGCGTAGCCGCGCGGCACGAAGTACTCGTCGTACCACTCGGGGAACGGCGTCTGGTGGTTGGCGCAGGTGCTGAGCACGGGCACGCCCGGCGACCCGGGCAGGCCGCCCGGCGGCGACTGGTGCGGGGTCTTGCACTGCTCGCGGAACCCGCGGCCGAGGGTGTTGAAGTACGGCGAAGCCATCATGATCGTCGGCACGCGAACGCCCGCAGCGGTGCGCGGCCGGATGAGGTCGACCCAGATCATGTTGACGCCGTCGCGGCTGGGCACTTGGTGGTGCGAGACAACGGCGTCTTTCATCGAGTAGCGGACCGGGTCGAGGCGGTCCAGGTCCGGCAATCCCTTGGTCTGCGGGGGCGTCTGCGCCGTGAACTCGTCAGTCGCGCGCGTGCCGCGGGCAGCGGGGGCGGACTGCGCGCCGACTCCGACGAGGACGGCGGCGACGAGCGCGACGATTCTCGTGGCGCGCCGGTCGAGGTGCATCCCTGGTCGTTCGCCAGGATGCCGCCGTCCCCTGTCCGGCTCGGGTCGGCCGGTCGCGTGGTGCAGGATCAGCGCGTGGTCGAGACGAAGCTTCGGCAGCTCGATCGTTCGCTGCGCGCCTACGGCTCCGTCGTCGTCGCGTTCAGCGGTGGCGCGGACAGCGCGTTCCTGCTGGCTGCCGCGCAGCGCGCGCTTGGCGCCAGTCGGGTCGTCGCCGCCACCGCGGTATCGCCATCGCTGCCTACGGCGGAGCTCGCCGCCGCGGCCGCGTTCGCCGAGGCGCTCGGCGTGCGCCACGAGACACCGGCGACCGACGAGCTGGCGCGGCCGGGCTACCGCGACAACGCACCGAACCGGTGCTACTTCTGCAAGTCCGAGCTGATCGAGACGCTCCGCCCGCTCGCGACTCGGCTCGGCATCGAGCACGTCGCGACGGGAACGAACGCCGACGACGCGGCCGGCGGGTTTCGACCCGGGATCCGCGCCGCACGGGAGCGCAGCGCGGTGACGCCGTTGCTCGACGCCGGGCTGACCAAGGCCGATGTGCGCGCCGCGTCGCGCGCGTGGGGGCTGCGGACGTGGGACAAGCCCGCCGCGGCGTGCTTGTCCAGCCGCGTTGCCTACGGCGTGCCGGTCACGTCCGCGGCGCTGGCTCGCGTCGAGCGCGCCGAGACAGGCCTGCGCGATCTGTTCGACCGGCTCGGCCTCGCGGTGCGCGACCTGCGCGTGCGCGACCTGGGGGGCAACATCGCGCGCGTCGAGGTCGACCGCGCCCGCGCCTCGGACGTGAGCCTGTTGCCCGAAACCGTCCGCACCGTCGTAGCGGCCGGGTTCAGCGACGCGTTCGTCGACCCGCAGGGGTTCCGCTCCGGCGCCATGAACGAGTCGCTCGCCGACGCCGAACGCTGGCGTTAGCCGTGCCGACGCGGCATTGGCACCTCACCTATCCGCGCGACCTCCTCGCGGAGCCGGTCCTTTGGCAGCTCGGTCACGAGCACGATGTCGTCGTCAACGTGCGGCGCGCGGATGTCCGGGACGACGTCGGGTGGGTGATCGTCGAGGCGGCCGGTGATGAGCCAGCACTTGCGTCCGCGGTGGAGTGGCTTACGGCGACCGGCGTGCGCGTGGAGGAGCTGCCCGCGGACGCCGGCTGACGTCAGCCCGCGACGACGCGCATCCGGAAGTAGCCGCGACCACCATCGAGTCCGACCGAGATCCCGAGCGCCTTGAGCGCGCGCAAGTCTCGGTAGCTCTCCTGGTCCTGGGCGAGGACGAGCAGCTGCCCGAGGTCGACGTAGAGCGCGAGGCCGATCGAGTCGCCGAGGTCGCCCATCGCGGTGACGAAGTTCCGGTTGGCACTGAGCCCGCGTTGCGCTGTGAGGGTGCCGAGGTAGCCGGTCCCCGTCGTCAGGAAGAGCGTGTTGGTGCGAACGTCGCTCTCCAGCGTGAGGTCGGCCTGCGCGGCGACCGCGGCCAGCTTCGCCGCCACACTCTTGGCCTTCGCCGCGTCGTCGACCTTGGTCACGAGCCCGACTTTGGGCTCCGCGAGACCCGGCACCGAGCCCAGCGAGAGCACCGACTCGTGCCGCAACAGCGGCAGCAGGTCGGCTTGCAGGCTGATGCCGAACTGCTGCTCGAACTCCTGGAGCAGTTGCTGCGGGCTGAACGGCAAGCCGGGGATGCCGCCGAGGACGCCAGCGCCGGCGATCGCCTGGTTCACCGCGCCGCCGAGGTTGTTGACGGTGACGGCGGCCACGGTGTCGGCCGGCAAGTCACCGAAGAGCTGCGGCTTTGCTGGAGTGATCGACTTGGTGTCGGCGCCCAGCGAGAGGCCTTCGAGCTCGACGTAACCGTCCCCGGCATGCGCTCCGACGACGACGCGGCCGTTGGCAGCCTTCGAGAACGCCGCAGCAAACGGGGCGAACCCTGGGACGGCCGCCGCCGCGACCCGGTACGCGCGGCTGGCGTCGACCCACCCCAGCACGACCTGGTCGCCGTGCAACTTGTCGACGTCGTCGCGATACGTCTTGTTGTCGCCGAGCGTGTGCTTGTCAGACTGCGTCACCGCGGCGTCGACGATCTGGTCCGTTTCGGCGAGCAGCGCGTAGCTCTTGCGGAACCGGTACGCGAGGTGGTCGTCGCTGCTCTTGGCGTTGGCCTTGTCGAATGCCTGCTTCGCCTTGTCCTTGTCCTTGACCGCGACAACGCCGAGAACCTGTGGCTTGTTGGCAGCGTCGGTGAACCCGACGACGGCAACGCGCTTGCCGAGCCATGGCTTCACGTCGGCTTCGTAGTTCAGCGCGTCGTCGGAGGACACGATCTGCCGGACGAATGCCTCGAAGATGTCCTCCGCCGCCGCCTTAGGGGCACTCGGGAACTTCGCCGCGAAGTCGTGCACCGCGCGCTTCTGGCCGAGCGGCGGGTCGAGGTCGATCTTGGCGATCGCGAACGCCGAATCGGGGACGACCCGCTCGGGCTGGTCGCCGCCGCCGATCTGGAACCCGGCCACGCGGATGCCGCCGGTGCGGCTCGCCGCGAAGACGCCGCCGGCCGCGATGAGCGCCAGCGCGGCCGCGACGCCACCGATCACGATGCCGGTCCGGCTCCGGCGGTGCGGCGGGGGCGGCGGCATGCCGATCACGTCACTGCCGGCGCTCGGCCACTGCAGTGCTGCCGGGGTTGCGGACGTCTCGGGAAGCGGCCCGGGCGTCCCCGGAACGGGCTCGGGCGTCTCGTCGGGTGGCTGCGTGGTCATGGCCGTCCTCTCCGCCGCGCTGACGAGTGAACGCCGATCGTAGGCGGGATCGCGGTCGTCGGAAGTCGTTTCCGCGGAGGCTGTCGCCGCGGCTAGCCTTGCGGCGATGTGCCGGCCCCCCGTCGGCCCCACCGCGACACGAGGACGACGTGCCCACCGGCAAGGTCAAGTGGTTCGACACCGAGAAGGGCTTCGGCTTCCTCTCCCGGGACGACGGCGGCGACGTGTTCGTGCATACGTCCGCGCTGCCGAGCGGCGTCACGGAGCTGGCCCCGGGACAGCGGGTCGAGTTCGGCGTAGCGGAGGGCAAGCGCGGCGAGCAGGCACTGTCCGTGCGCGTGCTCGAGCCGGCGCCGACGCTGACCGACTCGAACCGGCGTCCCGCCGACGAGCTGCACGGCTTGATCGAGGACATGATCAAGCTGCTCGAGGGAAAGGTGCAGCCCGACCTTCGCCGCGGGCGCTATCCGGACAAGAAGACCGCGAAGATGGTCTCCGAGGTCGTCCACGCGGTCGCGCGGGACATCAGCGGCTGACCTGCACCCGCGGCACGAGCCCGCGATCCGCAGCGCGGGTAAGTAGCGCATCGACGGCGGCGCGGCCCTCGTCGCCGAGGTCACGGGTGAACTCGTTCACATACAGCGCGATGTGCGCGTCGGCGACGGCCGGGTCCAGCTCCTGCCCGTGCTCGCGCACGTAGTCGCGGCTCGCCGCGGGGTCGGCCCACGCCGCCTCCACTGACGCGCGAATCACCGCGTCGACCTGCGCGACCGTCGGCTGACCGAGCGCGCGGCGCGCGACGATCGCGCCGAGCGGGATCGGCAGACCGGTCTCGCGCTCCCACCACTCGCCAAGGTCCGTTACGGCGTGCAGCCCGTACGCCGGGTAGGTGAACCGCGACTCGTGGATGACGAGTCCCGCGTCGACCTCGCCGGACTCGACGGCGGGCATGATCTCGTCGTAGGGCAGCACCTCGATCTCGCTGAAGCCGGGATCCCACAGCCGCAGCAGCAAGTACGCGGTCGTGCGCTCGCCGGGCACCGCGATGCGCGCACCGCGCAGTGACGCGGGCGAGATGGGGTCGCTTGCGAGTACGAGCGGACCGCAGCCGCGGCCGACGGCGCCGCCGGACGACAGCAGCGCGTAGTCGTCGAGGAGCCACGGCAGCGCGCCGTAGGAAACCTTGACGACGTCGAGCTGCCCGGTAGTCGCGCGGCTGTTGAGGTCGTCGATGTCTGCAAGCGTGACGGTCACATCGGGTCCGGGCACGCGACCGTGGACCCACGCGTGGAAGACGAACGTGTCGTTCGGGCACGGCGAGAAACCGAGGGAAAGCGTCATGCCGACGTCGCCGCCAACCGGTCAGCGAGGACGACCCTCGCGACGCGGGTCAGTGTGTCGAGCGCGCCCAACAGGTCCCACGACGCGCGGTCGCGGTCGCCGACCTCGTTGCTGATGACGCGCACCTCCACCACCGGCAGTCCGTGGGCGACCGCGACGTGCGCGACGCCGGCGCCCTCCATGGCTTCGGCCACGGCACCGTGTCGCGCCATCAGCTCGGCCGCGCGGGTTGTGGTTCCCGTTGCCGTCGACAGCGTCAGGATCGGGCCGACCGCGGCCGCGATCCCGGCGTCCGCCAGGCGACTGTGCATTGCGTCGACGAGCGCCGGGTCCACGGCGACCGCGGCGCCGCCGTCGAGCCCGAGCGCGCTGAGGTCCAGGAAGCGTTCGGGAGACATCGCGCCGAGGTCGGCGGCGACGATCGTGCTCGCGACCGCGACGTCGCCCGGACGCAGGCCAGCCGACGCGAAGCTGCCACCCACGCCTGCGCTCACGAGCAGCCGCACGGGCTGGGTTGCGACGACGAACGCCGCGGCCGCTGCTGCCGCAGCGGGACCGACGCCGCCGGCGACGACGACGATGTCGTCGGTCGGCGTCTCACAGCGCCGCGCGTCGTACGGTCCGAGCCGGACCGCCTGCGGGCTGCCGACGCCGTCGGCGACCGCGTCGCGCTCGGCGGCGACTGCAGTGATGACTGCGACGATGGGCATGCGGTCACGCCCGCTTGCGTGCCGGCATCAGCGCGCGCCGGATTGCGGTCTCGATCTCGGCCAACTCGCGCGCGAGCGCGTCGTCGACCGGTTCGCGCAGCAATGCCGCGACCCGCGCGCGCCAGTCGTCATACGTCGAGTCGAACGCCGAGCGCTCGCGCGGCGTCACGTCGGCCGCGCGCTCGACGAGGCGCTGCCCCTCGTACAACAGCTGTCGCGCAATCGCGACGCGCCGCACGTCGGCGTCGGGATCGCGCGACAACGACGCCCAGTCGTCGAGCTCGGCGAGACGCTCGCGCGCGAGCTGATGCAGCTCGTCGCTCGCCGTCGGGTGCGCGTGCACGACCTGCGCTACGCCGAGCAG
>JBHELW010000247.1:0-6854 GCA_046262915.1 Mycobacteriales bacterium
GAAGCACGTCGAGGCCGATGGCGCGACGGTCGGCCAGCTGCTCGCCGACCTCGATGCGCGTTACGCCGGGATCCGCGATCGCCTTGTCGGCGACGACGGCGGGCTGCACCGGTTCGTCAACGTCTACGTCAACGACGAGGACGTGCGCTTTTTGGCGGCCGCCGAGACCGAGCTTTCGGACGGCGACGTGGTGACGATCCTCCCCGCGGTGGCGGGCGGCGCGGGGCTCCCGGCGTAGGACATGCGCTTCGACTCGCTGCTCGACTCCGTCGGCGGTACGCCGCTCGTCGGGCTGCCGCGACTGTCACCGAGCGGGCAGGTGCGGCTCTGGGCAAAGCTCGAGCAGCACAACCCGACGGGGTCGGTGAAGGACCGCGCCGCGTTCTACATGGTGGAGGCGGCCGAACGAGAGGGGCGGCTGGCGCGGGGCGCGACGATCCTCGAGCCGACGTCGGGCAACACCGGGATCTCGCTGGCGATGGTCGCGAAGCTGCGTGGCTATGCGCTCGTGTGCGTGATGCCGGAGAACACGTCCGCGGAGCGGCGGCAGCTGCTGGAGATGTTCGGCGCGTCGATCATCTCGACGCCCGCGCCCGGCGGCTCCAACGCGGCGGTGGCGCGCGCGAGAGAGCTCGCGGCGGAGCATCCTGACTGGGTGCTGCTGTACCAGTACGGCAATGCGGCGAACGCGCGCGCGCACTACGAGACGACCGGGCCGGAGATCCTCGCGGACCTGCCGTCCATCACCCACTTCGTCGCGGGGCTCGGCACCACGGGGACGCTGATGGGCGCGGGTCGCTTCCTGAAGGAGAAGGTGCCCGGCGTACGCGTCGTGGCGGCGGAGCCGCGCTACGGCGACCTGGTCTACGGCCTGCGCAACATCGACGAGGGCTTCGTGCCCGAGCTCTACGACGAGACGGTGCTCGACGCGCGGTTGTCGGTCGACTCCTACGACGCGCTGCGCCGCACCCGCGAACTCGTCGAGCTGGAGGGGATCTTCGCGGGTATCTCGACGGGTGCAGTGCTGCATGCCGCGCTCGCCCAGGCGGACCGCGCCGTCAAGGCCGACGAGCGCGCGGACATCGCTTTCGTCGTAGCGGATGGCGGGTGGAAGTATCTCTCGACCGGCGCCTACGCCGGGACGCTCGACGACGCGGCGGCCCGGCTCGAAGGCCACCTCTGGGCCTGACCGCGCGCCCGGCCCGCACGGCCCCCACCGCCGCCTTCGCTCGCCCCCGGCGCCGCGCTTCCGTGCTTTGTCCGTAGATGCGCGTCACCGGTGACGCGTATCTACGGACGAATGCCTGGTCGCCAGCCACCTTGGATGAGACCGGCGGTCACCTCGTCCATGACGACGGCCGGATCGATCCGGAGTACGGCGGACGGGAAGCGCAGCACGCGGTTGGCGCCCAGGACGATTCCGTTCTGACGGCTCATGTCCGCCCACCACGCCTCGACCTCCATGTGCGCCGCACCGTCGATCTCGACGACAAGGTGCCACTCGTCCCAGTACACGTCGAGGTACCGGCGCCGGCCGCGACGGTCACGGCGAATCGTTTGGCGCGTCGGCGGCGGGAGACCGTACTTGCGGCATAGCTGCGCGAAGTTGATTTCACCGAGTGCGTGCGCGCCACCGTCGATGTCGCCGAGGACGTTGAGAAGCAACTGCTTGTGCCTGGCGCGAGCGCGCCGATCGATTTCGGCGCGCAGCGCGGACGCGAGCACGAGCCGCTGCTGCACTCCCGCGGCGAGGACGGCGCACGCCCGCCGCGGATCCCTGGTGGACCCGGTCATGTCTACGAGCGCAATGCGGATGCGATCGCGCCGCGGCTGACGAGCCGGTTGCGGATCGACGGGACGGTCACGGCGCCAGTGCAGCAGGACGCCGCTGGGGGCGACGACGTGCGCGCCGCGTGGCACGGAGACGTGCACCTCCGACGACTCGTAGCCGCGAAGCCCGCCCAGCTCCGCGGCAGTAGCGTCGCAGAGCACTGCGTCTTGTCCGCAGTGCAGAAGTGCCGCCCACCGCAGCTGCACCGGCGTGAGCGCGCCGTTGCTCGCGACAACGACGCGCGGGCTCCACAACTGCCACCGCCGCGCGCGGACCTGGCTGCGAATCAGGTGTCGGGTCGGCGCGTCGATGCACTCTTGCCAGCGGGCGAACACGCCCTCCTGTACCGCGAGCAGCTCCGAGAAGGTGGGTGCGAACGGTCTGCGGTCGGGCATTGTTCGGTCGGGCATCGTTCGATGCTCGCGCCGCGCGGGTCGCCCATCGGGTGCCTCCAGAAATCTGTGGACGCGCGGTCTGAGTCGGGTTTGTCCGTCGATTCGCGTCACCGGTGACGCGAATCGACGGACAAACAGCGAATCGGCGGCCTGCAGGTGGGCCGCGGGCGCGTAGCCTCGGCGGACATGAGCGATGCGCCGATCGGGATCTTCGACTCGGGCGTCGGTGGGCTGACGGTCGCGCGCGCGGTGCTCGACCAGCTGCCGCACGAGCCGATCGTCTACGTCGGAGACACCGCGCGCGGGCCGTACGGCCCGCTGTCGCTCGCCGAGGTGCACGCCTACGCCGTAGACGTCATGGATCACCTGGTCGAGGCAGGCGTGAAGCTGCTCGTCATCGCGTGCAACTCCGCGTCGGCGGCGTGCCTGCACGATGCGCGCGACCGCTACGACGTGCCGGTCGTCGAGGTGATCGACCCCGCGGTACGGCGAGCGGTCGCCGCGACCCGCATCGGCCGGGTCGGGGTCATCGGGACCGAGGCGACGATCAGCAGCGGGGCCTACGACGAAGCGTTTGCCGCGGTCGACGACAGCGTCAACGTCGTGAGCGCGGCATGTCCACGGCTCGTCGAGTTCGTCGAGCGCGGCGACACGTTCTCGCCGGAGCTGCTCGACGTCGCGGCCAACTACCTGGCGCCGCTGCGCGGCGCGGGCGTCGACACGCTCGTCCTCGGCTGCACGCACTACCCGTTGCTCACCGGCGTCCTCTCCTGGGTCATGGGGGACGGCGTGACGCTGGTGAGCAGTGCCGAGGAGACTGCGAAGGACGTCTATCGCGAGCTCGCCCGCGACGGCCTGTTCCGCGACCCCGCGCTGCCGGAGCCGACGCACCGTTTCCTCGCTACCGGCGACCCGGAGCCCTTCGGTAGGCTCGGCCGCCGTTTCCTCGGGCCCGAGATCACCGCGGTGGAAAACGCGGCGATCGGCCTCCCAGCCGGCTCGGTTCGCACGCCGCGTTGACCTGACTCAAGCGACGGGAGGAGCCCACGTGGCATCGAGCGGAGCAGCCGTATGCGGCTGACCGTCTTGGGGTGCGCCGGGACTTTCCCTCAGGCGCACTCCGCCTGCTCGGGCTATCTGGTCGAACACGACGGCTATCGGCTCGTGGTAGACCTCGGACACGGCGCGTTGTCCGGGCTCGACCGGCTCGGTGGCCTCAAGAACGTCGACGCGGTCCTCGTCAGCCACCTGCACGCCGACCACTGCATCGACCTGATCGGCTTTTCCTACGCGCGGCGCTTCCACCCCGAGGGCCCGCTCGCGCCGCTGCCGGTCTACGGGCCGCGCGGCCTGCAGGACCGCATCGTCAGGTCGTTCAACCAGCCGCCGCGCGACAGCCTCGACCAGGTCTACGACTTCCATACGACGAGCGCCGGCGGGCTGGAGCTGGGGCCGCTCTCCATCGAGCTGCACGAGACGGCGCACCCCATCGAGTGCCACGCGATGCGCATCACGGCGGGCGGCCGGACACTGACCTATTCGGCCGACACGGCGGCGTCGGACAACGTCGTGAAGGCGGCGCGCAACGCCGACCTCTTCCTGTGCGAGGCGAGCTGGCTGCACGGACCGAAGCGGCCGGCCAACGTGCACATGACCGCCGTAGAAGCCGGCGAGCACGCCACCCGCGCGGACGCGGCGCGGCTGCTGCTGACGCACACCGTCGGCTACGGCGAGCGGCAGCTCTTTGTCGAGCAGGCCAGCCAGACCTACTCCGGTGACGTTGCGCTGGCCGAGTCCGCAGCGACGTACGACGTCTGAGTGAGCGCCATGCGGCCGGACGGTCGGCGTAACGACGAGTTGCGGCCCGTGACGTTCGTGCGTGGCTGGCAGGCCTGGGCCGAGGGATCGGTCTTGCTCGAGTTCGGGCGGACCCGCGTGCTCTGTGCGGCGAGCGTCGAGGAGGGCGTGCCCCGCTGGCGCAAGGGTTCCGGGCTGGGCTGGGTCACGTGCGAGTACGCGATGCTGCCGCGCGCGACGCACACCCGGTCGGACCGCGAGTCGGTCAAGGGTCGGGTCGGCGGCCGGACGCACGAGATCAGCCGCCTCATCGGTCGCTCGCTGCGCGCGTGCATCGACCTTGCCGGCCTGGGCGAGAACACGGTGCACCTCGACTGCGACGTGCTGCAGGCCGACGGCGGCACGCGCACCGCAGCGATCACCGGCGCCTACGTCGCGCTTGCCGACGCCGTTGCGACGCTCGGCGCCCGCGACGCGTTGCGCGGCAACGCGCTCACCGGGTCGGTCGCCGCGGTCAGCGTCGGCGTCATGGACGGCGAGCCGCGCCTAGACCTCTGCTACGAGGAAGACGTCACCGCCGAGACAGACATGAACGTCGTCGTCACGGGGGACGGGGAGTTCGTGGAAGTGCAGGGCACGGCCGAGCGGCGCAGCTTCGACCGCGCGACACTCGACGCGCTGCTCGACCTCGCGGTCGCCGGCTGCGCGCACCTCACCGAGCTGCAGCGCCTCGCGCTGGCGGCTCCGGCGCCGCCGCGTCCGACGTAGCGCGCCGTGCCCCAGCGCGTCGTCCTCGCTACCCGTAACCCCGGCAAGATCGAGGAGCTACGGCGCATCCTCGCGGCCGCACCCGGCCTCGACGTCGAGCTGGTCGGTATCGACGCTTTTCCGGACGCGCCCGAGGTTGAGGAGACCGGCGTGACCTTCGCGGAGAATGCGCTGCTGAAGGCGCGCGCGGTGTCGGCGGCGACGGGGTTGCCCGCCGTAGCGGACGACTCCGGGCTGTGCGTCGACTACCTCGACAGCCAGCCGGGCGTGCGCAGCGCGCGCTGGGCCGGGGAGCCGAGCAACGACGCGGCGAACCTCGATCTGGTGCTGCGCCAGACCGAACACGCGCGTGATGGGGAACGCGCTGCGCACTTCACGTGCGCGGCGGCGGCCGTCGTGCCGGGCGTGGGTGAGCGCGTCGCGGAAGGACGCGTCGAGGGCACGTTGCTGCGCGCCCCACGCGGGGCGAACGGCTTCGGCTACGACCCGATCTTCATGCCGATCGGCGAGTCGCGTACTACGGCGGAGATGTCGGCGTCGGAGAAGGACGCGATCAGCCATCGGGGCCAGGCGTTCCGCGCGCTGGCTCCGTTGCTACGCGACCTGTTGGCGGCCGCGACGGCCGGTGGCGGCGCGAGGACAATGGGCGACGAGCCGACGTAGCCCAACTGGTAGAGGCACTGCGTTTAGGTCGCAGGTGATGGGGGTTCGAGTCCCTCCGTCGGCACTGTGTCGCTTCGCCCGCGTGGGGCCCCAACCCCACGCTCCTCCGCAGGCTGGGGCCCCAACCCAGCGCGGCCGTCGTGTGTCAGAGGCGCAGGTCGCGGGCGAGCTTGTCGACGTGGCCGGCGGCCTTCACGCCGTACATCGCGCGTTCGATCCGACCCTGCTCGTCGATGACGAACGTCGAGCGGATGACGCCGGTGACCTTCTTGCCGTACATCATCTTCTCGCCGTAGGTGGCGTACGCGTTGTGCACGGTCTTGTCCGGGTCGGAAAGCAGCGGGAACGTCAGTTGCTCGACCTCACGGAACTTGCGGAGCTTCTCGGGCTGGTCGGGCGAGATGCCGACCACGGCGTAACCTGCCGCGTCGAACTCGTCGCGGCGGTCGCGGAAGCCGCAGGCTTGCACCGTGCAGCCGGACGTCATCGCGGCGGGGTAGAAGTAGACGATGAGCTTGCGGCCGCCGAAGTCGGCGAGTCGCACGGTCTGCCCGTCGGCGTCGGGCAGGGCGAAGTCCGGCGCCGCGTCGCCGGGCTCGAGTCGTCGCTGTGCAGCCATCCAGCCACCTCCGGGAAGTTGCGAACTGATGCCATAGCCTGCAGCACGTGCACTTGCTGGCCGTCGCGGACGAGGCGATCGGCGTCAGCATTCTCGTCACGACGTTCGGATTCGGCTTTCGGCACGGCGTGGATTGGGACCACATCGCCGCGATCAGCGACATCACGAGCTCGCAGGAGTCGGGTCGCGACGCGATGATCTACGCGACGCTTTACGCCGTCGGCCATGCGCTGGTCGTCCTCGCGCTCGGCGTCGTTGCGGTCGTCGTCGGCGACCGACTCCCTGCGGGCGTGGACGCGACGATGGAGCGCATCGTCGGCGTAACGCTGCTCGTCCTCGGCGCGTACGTCTTCTACGCGTTGGTGCGACATGGGCGCGACTTCCGGATGCGCAGTCGCTGGATGCTGCTGTTCGCGGGCAGCCGGCGCGGCTGGCGCTGGCTGCGTGCGCATCTGCCGAACGCGCCGGCCATTCCCGAGGAGCTCGACCACACGCACGGCCACCGCCACCCACACGCGCACGTTCACGACGACGAGCACCACCTGGCTTCGCCGCACGACGCGACGATGGTGGCGACCGTGCAGACACACGAGCACCGGCACCGGCACGTCGCCACGATGCCGGACGACCCGTTCCTGAACTACGGCAAAGGCACCGCGATGCTCGTCGGGATGATCCACGGCGTCGGCGCCGAGACCCCGACGCAGCTGTTGCTGTTCCTCGCCGCCGCCGGTGTCGCCGGGCGCGGCGGCGGCGTCTTGCTGCTGGTCACGTTCCTCGC
>JBHELW010000248.1:0-1032 GCA_046262915.1 Mycobacteriales bacterium
CGACATCGCCCACGCCTAGCGCCGGCGCGGAGTCACCAAGCCCGTCCCCGAGCTATCTCCCGGACGCGCCAGGTCGGCCAGCAAGGTTCATCGCGGTGAGCGCGCAGCACGAGGCGTTCCTCTACGACGGGGCGACCGGGCAGCCGCTGCACCCGCTCGGCGACGATGCGCAGGTCGTCACGACGGCAGCCGTCGATGACGGACGGACCTACTACTACGCCAGCTCGTCCGGTTGTCGAAGCACCATCGTCGGCCGGGAGTCCGCGGGCGCGTCGCCGGGCGCGACGGAACGCTCGACGGAGTCGTTCCGCGTGGAGCGCAACGGGGCCGCCGCGGACTTGGCGGCCAGTCCCGACGGTCGGCGTCTGGCCTACGTACTTGAGGTCTCGCGTCCCGGCGACCGGCCAGGGCTGTGCCCGCTGCCGGAACTACATGTACTCGACGTCACGACCGGGCGTGACGGCATTTGGACAGATCGCTCATACGAACGCGACCCCGCGTACCCAGACTCCGTCGGCTTGTCGGTTCGCTCGCTCAGCTGGGCACCGGACAGTCGCCATCTCGCGTACATGACTTGGTTCTGCTGCGACCAAACCGCGGGCATTCGGGTGCTCGACACCGATGCCCCCGGTCGCGATTTCCTCGCGCCGAAAATGCACGGCGAGTTCTTCAAAGTCGGCGCATCCTCGTGCCGGCTGCTCGCCTCGACCTATCGAGGGAGGACAGGCGAGCTCGCCGCCGTTCAGGAGTGCTGGGGTGAAGAGGGCGAGACCGACGCCTCGCACGAGGTCGTGGTCGTCGACCCGCAAACGGGGCGGCCGACTCGCACGCTGGCTGCGCTGTCGACGGCCGATGACGTCTACGAGTTCCACTCGCTCGACTTCGATCGCTCGGGCCGCCACTTCCTCGCCACGTGGGAGGAGCGCTCAGATAGTGGCGAGCAACGCGTGATCACCGTGCGCTGGGACGGCGGCGAGGTTCACGAGCTGACACTCGGAATTGCGGGCTCGCCGCAATGGTGACTTCAGTGCC
>JBHELW010000249.1:0-11183 GCA_046262915.1 Mycobacteriales bacterium
CTCATCATCCCGGACGTCCGGATGGACGGGCAGAAGCGGCTCAAGAACGCGCGCGTGCTCGCGGTCGGTGCCGGGGGGCTCGGCTCGCCGACGCTGATGTATCTCGCGGCTGCCGGCGTCGGCACGCTCGGGATCCTGGACTTCGACGTCGTCGACGAGTCCAACCTGCAGCGCCAGGTCATCCACGGCCAAAGCGACATCGGCCGCCCGAAAGCGCAGAGCGCGGCAGATGCGGTGCGCGAGATCAACCCGCTGGTCAACGTCGTGCTGCACGAGGAGCGGCTCGACTCCGCGAACGCGCTGCGCATCTTTGCCGACTACGACCTGATCGTCGACGGCACCGACAACTTCGCGACGCGCTACCTGGTCAACGACGCGTGCGTGCTGCTCGGCAAGCCGTATGTGTGGGGCTCGATCTATCGCTTCGACGGTCAGGCGTCGGTCTTCTGGGCCGAGCACGGTCCGTGCTACCGCTGCCTCTACCCGGAGCCGCCGCCGCCCGGCATGGTCCCGTCGTGTGCCGAAGGCGGCGTGCTCGGCGTGCTCTGCGCGACGATTGGCTCGGTGCAGGTCACCGAGGCGATCAAGGTGATCACCGGCATCGGCGAGCCCCTGGTCGGCACCCTGCTGATCTACGACGCACTGACGATGGAGTTCCGCTCCATCCGCGCGCGCAAGGATCCCGAGTGCGCGATCTGCGGCAAGAACGCGACGATCACCGAGCTCATCGACTACGACGCGTTCTGCGGGACGGTGTCGCCGGAAGCGGCGGACGCCGCGCGCGGCTCGACGATCACCGCGACGCAGCTCAAGGCGATGTTTGACCGCGGTGAGGACTTCCTCCTCGTCGACGTGCGCGAGCCGGCGGAGCGCGACATCGTCGAGATCCCCGACTCCGTGCTGATCCCGAAGGGCGAGCTCCCCGCGCGCGTCGCCGAGCTGCCGCAGGAGCGGCCGGTCGTGCTCTACTGCCGGTCCGGGCAGCGCTCGGCCGACGCGCTGGCGTTCCTCAAGTCGGCCGGGTTCGCGAATGCCCAGCACGTCGCCGGTGGTGTGCTCGCGTGGCAGCAGCAGGTGGACCCGAGCCTCCCGACGTACTGAGATAGCACCGACCTACCCTGCGGAGCGCTTTGCCGATGTCCACGCGTCGACGCCTCTCGGCTGCGATCGCTGCGGCGATCGCCGGTCTGGCTGTCGTCGCAGCGGGCGCGCCTGCGGCCGCCCCGACAGTGCGCTTCGTCAACTTCGGGCATCCGGGCGACACGTACAGCGCCGAGGAGCCGTCGATCGGGGTCGACCAGAAAACCGGTGGGGTGCTCTACCAGGCCGGCATTACGACGTACAACGTGTCCGGCTTCCAGCCGGCGACGGGCGAGTCGACGTGGACGCGGGCGACCGCGATTACGACGTCCGTCGACACCCTGGACCCGATCCTCGAGACCGACGCGGTCAGCGGCCGCACCTTCGTGTCGCAGTTGACCGGGGTGTGCAGCCTCATGGCCTATACCGACGACGACGGCAAGTCGTGGACGGACGTGCCGAACGGTTGCCCGCTCGGCTCCGCGTTCGACCACCAGAGCGTCGGCACAGGCGCCTTCGTCGACGGTGGCGCACTGCGACCCGCGACGGGCTACGACCGCGCCGTCTACTACTGCTCGCAGGCCGGCTACGCCGTCAACTGCGGTACGAGCATCGACGGCGGTCGCAGCTTTCTGCCCGCGACGCACGCGTGGACCTTCGCCGATGGATGCTCCGGGCTGCATGGTCACATCGCGTCCGCTCCGGACGGCACGGTGTACGTGCCGCCCGACGATTGCGACGGTGAGGCGTCCGTCGTATCAAGTGCCGACAACGGGCTGACGTGGAGCCTGCACCACGTCGACGGCACGCACGTTGGGTCGGGTGGCGACCCGTCGATCGCCGCGGACGCAGCCAGCAACGTCTACTTCGCCTGGCCCAGTGACATCGGCGATGGCGCGGTCCCGACCGTCTCGGTCGGCCGCGGCCGCGGCGAGCAGTGGGGTCCGCCGCATGTGCTGGGCAGGGAGTTTCGGATCAACAACGTGCGCTTCCCCGCAGTGGTCGCCGGCGACGCCGGCCGCGCGGCCGTCGCGTTCCTCGGCACCTCGACGCGCGGCTACAGTGAGGCCGAGGACTTCGCCGGCGTGTGGCGGCTCTACGTCGCCTTCACGTACGACGGCGGACGCACGTGGCGCACGGTTCTCGCGACGCCGGAAAGCCCAGTCCAGGTGGGTCGCATCTGCATGCTGGGCGTCCTTTGCCCGAACGACGGCTCACGCAACCTGCTCGACTTCATGGATGCCACCCTCGACCCGCAGGGCCGCATCCTCGTGTCTTTCGCGGATGGCTGCCTGGAGCAGATGTGCGACTCCAGAGCGCGCAACCGCCGGCCGACCATCTCGCGTCAGCAGTCGGGCAAGGGGCTCTTCGCGAAGTACGACGGCCAACTCGGCTAGTCGCACGATGGCGGCCGGTTCCTACACCGAGCGCGTGCATGAGCTGGTGCGGCGCATCCCGCCCGGCCGGGTGATGTCGTACGGCAGGGTCGCCGCTGCCCTCGAGGAGGGTTCCGCGCGGGCTGTGGGGCGCGCGATGTTCCAGGCCGGCGACGGCGTGCCGTGGCATCGAGTCGTGATGGCCGACGGCTCGCCGAAACCGTTCGCGGCCGACGAGCACCTCGCCCGGCTGGACGACGATGGCACGCCATTGACCCCGGACGGCCGGCGCGTCGACATGTCCCGCGCGCGCTGGTCGCCGTAACAGCCGCCCGCGGCGGCGCGGTTCTGTCAGCCCCGGGTGATGGGATGGGGCCCTTTCCACCGAGCTGACCGAGGTGCACCTCCCGCCGTGACCCCAGCGTCGCCCTACCGGCTGATCCGCACGCCGCCGCCGGCTCCGGCGGCGCCGTCGCTCGACGCGGCGCAGCAGCGCGTCGTAGACCACGCGAGCGGACCGCTGCTCGTCCTCGCCGGCCCGGGCACGGGCAAGACGACGACGCTCGTCGAAGCGGTCATCGACCGGGTCGAGCGACGCGGCCTGGCGCCCGAGCAGGTGCTCGTCCTGACGTTCAGCCGCAAGGCCGCGGACGAGCTGCGCGAGCGCATCACGACGCGCCTCGGCCGAACCATCACCGAGCCGAGCGCCTACACCTTCCACTCTTGGTGCTACGCCCTGGTGCGCGCTTGGCAACCGGACCCGCTGCGGCCGCCGGTGCGGTTGCTCTCTGGCGCCGAGCGCGACGTCCGCATCCGTGACCTGCTCGCGGGCAACGCCGCGGGGCTGGGCAAGACGCAGTGGCCGGACGACTTGGCCGCGGCGTTGACCACGCGGGGCATGGCCCGCGAGGTCGCCGACCTGCTCGACCGCGCGCGCGAGCGCGGCGTCGACGGTGCGGTGCTCGCTGCCTTGGGCAAGGAGACCGGTCGCGACGCGTGGGTTGGCGCCGGGACGTTCTTCGACGAGTACCTCGACGTTCTCGACGATCAGAACGCCCTCGACTACGCCGAGCTGGTCCGCCGCGCGATCGCGCTGCTCGAGCGGCCTGAGGTTCTTGCCGAGCTGCGCCAGCGCTACCACGCCGTATTCGTCGACGAGTACCAGGACACCGACCCAGCGCAGGAGCGGTTGCTCGCGTTGCTCGCCGGTCAGGGCCGTGACCTCGTCGTCGTCGGTGACCCCGACCAGTCCATCTACTCCTTCCGCGGCGCGGACGTGACCGGACTGCTGCAGTTCCCGGACCGCTTCCGGACTACGTCGGGAGCGCCCGCGCCCGTGGTCACGCTCGACGTCTCGCGGCGGTCCGGACCGGCGCTGCTCGAGGTGTCACGGCGGATCGCGGAGCGCATTCCGACGCCGCTCCTCCCGGCCGACGCGCGCCGCCGGCACCGCGCTTTGCGCGCTGCTACATCAGCAGAAACGGCCGCGGCGGGGGAAGCCGGCATTCACCTCTATCCGACGGTGGCCGACGAGGTCACCGCGATCGCCGACCTCTTGCGTCGCGCGCATCTCGAGGACAACTTGCCGTGGTCGCACATGGCCGTACTGGTGCGTTCCGGGGTGCGCAGCATCGGCGTGCTGCGGCGCGCGTTCGCGGCGTCGTCGGTGCCGGTTGCCGTCGCGGCCGACGAGGTCCCCGTCGCGCGTGACCCGGCGGTCGCGCCGCTGCTGGCCGCACTGCGCGCCGCGGCAAGCGCCGACACGCTGACACCCGACACCGCGCGACTGCTGCTCTCCTCGCCGCTGGGTGGCGCGCTCCCCAGCGGCCTGCGGCTGCTGGGCCGCCGGTTGCGGCACGCCGCGCGCGACGCCGGCGAGGCCTTCCCGCCGCCGTCCTCCATGCTCGTCCGCGACGCCGTCGCCGACCCGACGCTGCTGCTCGCCGTACCTGACGACTGGGCAGCTGAGCCCGTACGCCGGGTCGCCGCGCTGATCGCGGCCGCGCGCGAGGTGCTCAGCGCCGGCGGCAGCGCGGAGGAAGCGCTGTGGGCGGTCTGGGAGAGCAGCCGCTGGGGGCGGCGGCTGGCCGCGCGCGCACTGGCCGGCGGGCAGGAGGGCCAGGCGGCCGACCGCGACCTCGACGCGGTGCTCGCGGTCTTCGCGGCCGTCGCGCGGCTCGAGGAACGCCAGCCGCGCACCGGAGTCACCGCGCTGCTCGCCGAGCTGGAGTCGCAGGAGATCCCCGGGCGGCCGATGGAAGAGCACAGCGCAAGGTCGGACGCCGTGCGGCTACTCACTGCGCACCGCGCGAAGGGTCTGGAGTGGGACCTCGTCGTCGTCTGCGGCGTGCAGGACGGCGTCTGGCCAGACCTGCGCCGCCGCGGCTCGCTGCTCGAGTCCGATCTCGTCGACAGCGATGGCGTCCGCGAACCGGCGAGCGCGGCGACGTTGCTCGCGGACGAGCGCCGGCTCTTCTACGTCGCACTGACCCGCGCCCGGCGTCGACTCGTCGTCACTGCCGTGCAGTCGATCGACGAGGCCGCGGATCGCCCCTCGCGGTTCCTCGACGAGCTCGGCGTGGAACCGGTGGTCGAGTCGCCCGGCGCCGCGCTGTTGTCCCCGAGCTCGCTGGTCGCGCGGATGCGTCGCGCGCTCGACGACGAGACGATGGCCGACGACGTGCGCGCGGCAGCCGCCGCGCAGCTGGCCGCGCTCGCGCGCGTCAGCGATGCCGAGGGCAACGCCTTGGTGCCGGCCGCCAACCCGGCGTCGTGGTGGGGCCTTCGCGAGACAACGCCGGGGGCGCGACCAGTCCGCGACCCGGAGCAACCGCTCGAGCTCTCCGGCTCCGCGCTGCGCTCCTACGTCGAGTGCCCGCTGCGCTGGTTCTTCGAGCGTGGCGTCTACGCCAAGGGACAGTCGAGTGCGGCACAGGGCTACGGCATCGTCGTACACGCGCTGGTGCAGCTGGTCAGCGACGGGATCCTGCCCGCCGACCCCGACGTGCTGCTCGCGCAGCTCGACACGGTGTGGTCGTCGCTCGCGTTCGAGGCGGCGTGGGAGCGGGACCGCGAGCGCGACGACGCACACGGCACGTTGCGCCGGTTCCTGACCTGGCAGGCAGGAGACAACCGCGCGGTCGCGGGCAGCGAGGTGCCGTTCGTCATCGAGCTCGGTGACGTGCGCCTGCGCGGGCGTGCCGATCGGCTCGAAGTCGACGCGGACGGCGGGGTGCACGTCGTCGACTTCAAGACCGGCAAGAACCCGTTGCCGAAGGACGCGCTGCCGCAGGACGCGCAGCTCGGCGTCTACCAGCTCGCCGCGCGCGAGGGCGGGTTTGCTGCGGTGCTGGGGGATGGACCGCCTGCCCTCGGCGGCGCCGAGCTCGTGTGGCTGCGCCAGGAGCGCAAGGGCGGGCTGCCCAACGTGCAGCAGCAGGACGCGCTGCCCGACGAGCGGCCGACCTGGGCGGACGACCTCGTGCTGCTGACTGGGAAGTCGGTGCGCGCCGAGCACTTCCCGGCGCGGCCGGAAGACAGCATCTGCCGACGCTGCGACTTCCGCTCCTGCTGTCCCGCGCAGGACGGTCGGCAGGTGGTCGAGTGAAGGCGATCGTTGCGGAGGAGTCGGGCCGCTACCTGCGCGAGCTGCTCGGCCTCGACTTCACTGACGACCAGCTCGCGATCGCCGCGCACCCGTTGGCGCCACAGCTCGTCGTTGCCGGTGCGGGCTCTGGCAAGACCATGGTGATGGCGGCGCGCGTCGTGCACCTGGTCGCGTTCCACGGTGTGCCGCCGTCGGAGATCCTCGGGCTCACCTTCACCAACAAGGCCGCGGGCGAGCTCGCTGAGCGAGTCCGCAACGCACTCGCCCAGCTCAGCGCCGACCAGCTGCCCGGCGACGACGAGCTCGTCGACGACCAGCCGACCGTGTCGACGTATCACTCCTACGCCGCGTCGATTGTCCGCGACCACGCGCTGCGTATCGGCCGCGAGCCGGTCACGCAGCTGCTCACCGAGGCGTCGCGGTGGCAGCTCGCGCTCCGCGTGGTGCGCAACGCGCGCGGGCCCTTCCGGCACCTGAGGTGGACGCCGGGCAACGTCGCGCGCTACCTGCTCAACCTCGACGCCGAGATGGCCGAGCACATGACGACCGCCGCCGAGGTACGCGCGTTCGACGCCGACTTCGTCGCGCGCGTCGAAGCGCTCGCGAAGCCGATCGCCGACTTCACCAAGTGCGCCGACGTCGCGCGGGCCCGCGACGAGCTGCTCGAGCTGGTCGAGGTCTACCGCGACAGCAAGCGCGAGCTCGACCTCATCGACTACGGCGACCAGGTCGCGCTCGCGGCGGAGATCGCGATGCGCTCGCGCGACGTCCCGCGGATGGAGCGCGACCGGTTCCGCGTCGTCGTGCTCGACGAGTACCAGGACACCGGCGTCGCGCAGCGGCTGTTGCTCTCGGCACTCTTCGGGGAGGGGCATCCGGTCACCGCGGTCGGCGACCCACACCAGGCGATCTACGGCTGGCGCGGCGCGTCGGTAGGCAACCTGCTCCGGTTCCCCGAGCACTTCCCGGTCGACGGTGGCACGCGGCCGGTCGCGCAGCCGCTGATGACGAGCTTCCGCTCCGGCGGTCGCATCATCGAGATCGCGAACTCGGTCGCGCGGCTGCTGCTCGAGTCGGTCGGGGCGCTGCGGCGACCACGGGTCGACGTACCGCCGCTGCGCCCGCGACCGGGACACGAGAGCTCCGGCGAGACGCGCATCGCGCTGCTGCGCACGATCGAGGCCGAGGCGGGCTGGGTCGCCGACCACGTCGTCGCGGCACTGGACGACGACGACGTGACGCCGCGCGATGTCGCGGTGCTCTGCCGTCGGCGTTCCGATTTCGCGCGGCTGCACGACGCGATGGCGTCCCGCGGCGTGCCCGTCGAGGTCGTTGGACTCGGCGGTCTGCTCACCATGCCCGAGGTCGCCGACGTCGTCGCGACCTTGCGCGTGCTCGTCGACCCGATCGCCAACTCCGAGCTGCTGCGGCTGCTGACGGGGCCACGCTGGCGGGTCGGGCCACGTGATCTCGCCGCGCTCGGCGCCCGCGCGCGCGACTTGGCCGCGACGCCACGCGACCCCGCTGCCGCGGACTCGACCGACCCGGTCGTCGCGCTGCGCGCGGCGACGGAGGGCGTCGACGTCGTCGATGTCGTCTCGCTGAGCGACGCGCTCGACAGTCTGGGATCGCCGGAGCGTTACTCACCCGAGGCCTACGAGCGACTGGTTGCGTTCCGTGACGAGCTGCGCGCGATGCGACCACTGGTCGCACAGCCGATCGTCGAGACGGTGGCCGAGGTCATCCGGCGTATCGGTCTCGACGTGGAGATCGAGGCGGCCGGCGGTGCGGTGGCGGGATCGCGCGCGGCCAATCTCGGCGCTTTCCTCGACCACGCGGCGGGGTTCACCGGACTGCAGGGCGAGAGCGACCTGCCGGCCTTCCTCGCCTACCTGGAGGCCGCGGCCGACGAGGAGAACGGACTCGACGTCGGCGGCGTCTCCGCCGCCGACACGGTGAAGCTGCTCACCGTGCACAAAGCGAAGGGACTGGAGTGGGCGGTCGTCGCCGTGCCAGGACTGTCGCTCGACGTCTTCCCGTCCGGACAGGGCCGCGAGCGCTGGACGTCGCAGGCGCAGGTGCTGCCCTACGCGCTGCGCGGCGACGCGGCGGACCTGCCGGCCGACCCCGAGCTCACTCGTGAGGGGCTGAAGGCGTTCGTCGGTGACTGCGGCGCGGAAGCGGCGGATGAGGAGCGGCGACTCGGCTACGTCGCATTTACCCGGGCGAGGCGGCTGCTGCTCGCGAGCGGTTACTGGTGGGGCGCGACGCAGGTCAACCCGAAAGGGCCGTCCCCACTACTCGAGGAGCTGCACGCACTCGCCGGCGGCGGCCTCGTCACGGTCGACACATGGGCCGACAACGACACGGAGACCAACCCGATGCTGGGGGCGGTCGACGTCGACGTCACATGGCCGGTTCCCTACCAGCCGGCGGCCTACGCGCGGCGGCTCGCCGGCGCCGAGCTGGTGCGTCGCGCGATGACGGTGGACGCCGCGCCGGTGGACGACGCCGCGACGGTGGACAGCGCGGCGAGCGACGCCGCGGACGACGGGGCCGGCCTCGTCGCGGAGTGGCGACGCGAAGCCGACCTGCTGGCCGCGGAGCTGCAGCAGACGCGCGCGCCGGTGCGCGACGTCGCGCTGCCGCGCCGGCTCACCGCGAGCCAGGTGGTGCTGCTCGGCGAGGACCCCGACGAGCTGGCCCGGATCATCGCGCGGCCGCTGCCGCAGGCGCCCGGCCGGCAAGCGCGCCGCGGCACGCGGTTCCACGCCTGGGTCGAGTCGCTCTTCGCCGAGCGCCCACTGCTCGACGACGACGAGGTGCCCGGTGCCGCCGACGCGGCTCTCGACGTAACCGACGAAGAGCTCGCCGACCTCCAGCGCAAGTTCCTCGCGTCCGCTTACGGCGGTCGCGCGCCCATCGCGATCGAGGCCCCGTTCGAGCTGGTCGTTGGCGGCCGGCTGGTGCGCGGACGGATCGACGCGGTCTACGCAGACGGCGATGGCTACGACGTCATCGACTACAAGACCGGCGAGGTGCCGCGCAACTTCGTCGCGGCGTCGTTGCAGCTGTCCTGCTACCGGCTGGCGTGGGCCGGCATCAAGGGCGTCGACCCTTCACTCGTCAACGCGGGCTTCCTCTACGTCAAGACCGGCACGGTGAAGCGTCCCGATGCGCTGCTCTCGGCGGCCGAGCTGGGCGCCCTGCTCAGCGGAGATGGCATGGTTGGCACGCCCGTCGGGTAGGCGACGGGCAACTGCCGCGAAGCCGAGGGAGCGAGATGCCAGACCGTCAGAGCTACCACGTCGTGCCGTACGTCAACGGCTGGGAGGTCCGCCTCGGCGGCGCCGGCGCCGAGCATGGGTCGCTCGGCGCGTGGGACCACAAGGACCTCGCCGTCGCGCGCGCCAAGGAGCTGGCGAAGGAGGCGGAGCTCGGTCAGGTGCTCGTGCATGGCGAGGACGGCAAGATCCAGGAGGAGTTCACCTACGGCGAGGATCCACGCGACATCCCGGGCTGACGCGCGAGGTTGGCCACGTAGTGGAGGAGCCGGCTACGGCGCGAGGTCGGTGCAGGCGCGCAGCTGCAACCACGCTCGGCGCGCGCGGGTGGCGATCGCGGCGCGCAGCGGATGCGGAACCCCGCGCACGATGACTGCGGGCTCGAACCGGTAGCCGACCCGTCGACCGTCGACGGTGACGACGAGCACGCCGGTCTGTGCGGTGCGCCGGCCCGCCGAACCGAACGCGAAGTTGCCCAGGCCGTAGGACACGACGGCGTGCCCGACGTGGCCGGTGCCGAGCAGGACGTGCGCGTGCGAGCCGACGACGACATCGGCACCCGCGCCGACGAGCGCCGCGCCGAGCCGGCGCTGCGCGCGCGTTGGGCAGCCGACGAGCTCGCTGCCCCAGTGCACGTAGACCACGACGATGTCGGAGTCGCGGCGCGCGCGGCGGATGCGCTCGAGCAGCAACGTCTCGGCGTAGGCCGAGGCGAGGCCCGATTTGTCCGGCCCCGCGGTCCAGTCGCGCGCGAGCTTGTAGTCGAGAACGTGTGACGCACCGACGACCGTGACGCGGGTGCCGCGGACGACGGTGCGCCATCCCGCGTAGGCCTCCGCGGCGTTGCGACCGGCGCCGACGAGTGGCAGCCGCGCCACGCGCGCGGCAGCGAGCGTGTCCGCGAGCCCGACGCGGCCGTAGTCGAGTCCGTGGTTGTTGGCGAGCGTCACGACGTCGACGCCACCGGCGCGCAGCGCATCGAAGGCAGCGACAGGCGCGCGGAACGCGTAGTCCTTGCGCGCGCGGACGCCGCGCGTCGTCACCGCGGTCTCGAGGTTGACCATCGCGATGTCGGCCTGCCGGAGCGTGGCGGCGACGGGTTCGAGGATGCTCGCCGGTTCGTGCCGCAGCTGGTAGTCGAGCACGCCTTCGAAGTTGACGTCGCCCGCGAAGGCGAACGTCACGGGCGCGGCCGCGCGCGTGACCGCACCCGCCGACGGCGACGCCGTTGAGGAGGTCGGCACGGCCGTCGCCTCGCTCGGCGTCGCGATTGGCGCCGCGATGCGCTGCGGCGTCTCGCACGCCACGACAGCAACGAGAGCGGCGACGAGCAGCCCGCTACGGACCCGCTCGCTTCGCGCCACCACGCCTGGAGTATGCGGCGCGCGGCGTCAGTGGTCGGCGAGGTCGACCACGACCGCGCGGTGGTCGGAGATCGGCAGCAGCCGGACCTCGGCGTTCGTCACCGCGGGCAGCGCGCCGCGGCCGAGGGCATGGTCGAGCTGCACGGTGGGGTGCTGCGCGGGGAACGTGCGGCCGTGGACGAGCGGCCGCCAGCCGGTCGCGCGCGCCGGCCACGCGCCGGGCAGGTTGAGGTCGCCGAGCAGGACGTACGGCGGGAGGAATCGTCGGCGCACGCGGCGCACGAGACGGCGCAGCTGCACGACGTTCCACCCCGGCAGGTACGACAGGTGTGCGGTCGCGATCGTCATGCGTCCGACCGGCGCGTCCAGCTCCGCGGCGAGGCCGACCCGCGGCTCGTCGTCGACGCGCGTGACCGTACGCAGCCCCGCCGCGACGCGCGGCGCGCGGTCGCGGATCGCGGGCAGCCGCACG